>CASERA010000230.1 GCA_949290175.1 uncultured Ruminococcus sp. | reverse complement strand
AGCCCCACTGTAATTATTACTCCATAAATTCCAAACACAATTCTCCACGCTATGATATCTCCCCCATAGCAAAAATAAATGGAAATGTCACTGAACATCCCAGAATCGTTCCTCCAAGTCCAAAAATCAGAGAATACTTCGCAAGTGCCGCCCTTCCAAGCCCATCCTACGTCATTAAAGGCATTAAAGCAGCCTTTGCAACTCCTACAATGGTATACAGAATAGATGTAAATAAATTATACGTCACAAATGCATACACCAGCTTTTCCATGTTAGAGCCATCCTGTGGAATCCAGAAAATCAATGCCAGTGACAATCCAATCGGAATTGCCATCCATAATAGCCATGGTCTTGCCTTTCCCCATTTTGTCTTTGTCTTATCCACAAGTGTTCCTGCAATCAAATCTGTAATTCCGTCCAATAACTTTGAAATAAAAAACATGGTTCCAACTACTCCTGCTGCCATTCCAACACTGTCTGTATAAAACATGGTCAAAAATGCAGCCAAAATTGAATTCGCCGCTCCTGGAAGTTCCCCAAGTCCATAACCCAGCCGTTCCCTAAAGGTCAATTGATATCCTTTTTCCATCATAAATTCCTCTCTTCATTTTTGTGATTTCCGACGTCCTGAAATCCTGTCTTTGTTTCATTACAAACAGTATATCAATCCACTCCCTCTTTAAGAAGCTGAAAAGCGGACATACCATACTGCATTTCCCGACATCTGCTGATGTCAGAATTGACACCTCTCCATGTCGCATTTTATACTTGAAATCAGGAAAGGATAAACGAATATGAAATCACAAAACTATGCCTACTTTTTTAAGGACACTACAATATGTGAGTTAGAGCAAACTTTTAAAAAATTACATAAGGAATATCCAGAACGACATCTGGACCAACCACATGAGTTAGAGTATTGCAAAGATATCTTAAATACCGCTTCGACACACAGCGGTCAGTTTTTCCCAAAACTTCTTTTGAATACTCTTGAAGAAGATTTATTTTTCCAGAAAGGACTGGATGTGGAAATATACCGGCATCTTCGTTATCTTCCTGCCAGCTGGCATACTCACTCATTTTTTGAAGTTGTTTATATCGTTCAAGGAGACTGTACGAACTATATTCTGGAGCAAAAACTATCTATGCATTCCGGTGATATCTGCATCATTGCCCCGAATACACCGCATACCATCAGTGCATTTTCTGATGATAGTATTGTCCTGAATGTCATACTTCGTACCAGTACATTTGAAACCGCATTTTTTGGAACACTTTCTGAAAATGATGTGCTTTCTGATTTTTTCATGCGGACATTATACCATTCACCCACACACCCATACCTCCTATTCCGTACAGAATATGACACTCAGCTGCGAAACATTATTAAATATGCATATGATGAATTTAGTTCGAATCATCAATATAAAAATCGAATGCTAAACTCCATTTTAAATACATTTTTTATTCTTTTGCTTAGAAACCATGGTTCCAACGTGATTCTCCCCAATAATGACATTCAAGAAAATGACCAGAATCTGATTTTTATTCTGAAGTATATACAGGAACATTATGCTACTATTACACTGAAAGAACTGGCTGTTTTTTTCAATTACAGTGAGCGTCAACTTCAACGGATTATAAAGAGCAGCACTGGTATGAGTTTCAGTGAGAATATTCAAAAATTAAAGATGAACCAGGCTGCCCGGCTTCTAAACAACCCAGACATGTCAATTTCTGATATTGCAGAAAAACTGGGCTATGCCGATGCAGGAAATCTACGTCATATATTTAAAAAATATTACGGAATGACACCCATGGAATTTCGGTCACGGTCAATATAAAATTCTTTCTTAGAGAGTAAAAAAATAAGCCGACAATTATGCGTCTGCATAATCTCGACTTCTTACTCCCATTCATTTACTTTTTTAAATATCATGAAGCATGGGGCTATCATCCTATTTATCATATGGACGATAGTACCCACCATTCATCATAAGAATTGCCGGAGCTGCCATTACCATCGCTTCTTTTAAATAATCTAAAACTCTCTTTTTCCATGAAACGCTCTTTGCTGCTCTTTTCTCTTCTGCATATCTTTTATCTGCATTCATAACTACTGATGCCATAATAATCACTCCTTTAAGTTTAATTTTATATTCTGTCTTTCGACACTTTTATAATAGCATCAGTTCAATTATCTGCCAATAATTCGAATTCACTTTCTACTTTTTTAATAGGTTTTATTCTAAAATTGTATATTTCATACAAAAATTAGGATTTTAAAACAATTTTCACCTCTCAATTTTGTAAGTATTTCACATATTTTTTTGTATTTGTCAATTTAAAGGCATGTTTTAGTTGTAAATATTTTT
>CASERA010000229.1 GCA_949290175.1 uncultured Ruminococcus sp. | reverse complement strand
CTGCCGACACCAGACTTCCGGCTCTTCCTCAGATACCATGTACTTCACCTGGTTCAGCTCTTCCTGTACCTCATATCCCAGAAGTTCTGTTAATGCATCTCCGGCCGTTTCTATACCCTGAGCAGCAATCTCCTGAATTGTACTTAACACAATTGAGTCAATTTTCTGTGTTCTTCCTTCATTCCCCATAACCAGATCCGCTGCACATCCGGCAATTTCCTCTTCTACAAATAAAATCTGCCGGCTCTTGTACTGCTCTCTTGTCATTTCCATTCCTATCGCCACACACGGGCAAGGCAACATCGTTCTCAGCTCCTCTATAGAAACACTTTGCATGACAGGATCTGATACCACAACTTTTCTCCCAAAAAGTATTGACATAGTACGATTTACCGGCATCGACACCAGCTTCAGTAATTCTATTATTGATCTAAAATCAAATCCGCCCATTTTCGTTTATCCTCCGGTTACAGCACTTTATCAATCTGTACAGCTTTCCGAAGCTTTGTATGTCCCGGCTTTGCATAAAAACTGAGGACATCCTCTACTCTTACTTCGATATCACTGTCAATATTCTTATTCAACGGCACCACATCGCCTACCTGCAGTTTTACAATATCCTGAGCATCCAGCTCGAACTGTTGAAGGATTGCGCGCAATTCCACCTCAGACTCCAGAAGATTTTGTACCAGGTTATCCCTGCTTCTCATTACATTATCACTGCGTTTCCTTCTCTGCACATACTTAAACCCAAACTTAGAGGTTAATTCTTCCACGTTTGCGGCAGGCATGGCAAGATACAGATTAGTATTCATTTCTTTAACCTGTACATTCATCTGCACAATCACAACCACATCTTCCGGTGCACTCATCTGCAGAAAATGGGAGTTTGTCTCCATTCTTCCCAATACAGCCTTAATATCCATATAACCGTTCCAGGCATCCTGCACATAACTGGTAATTTTTGTAAACAGGTGTTCCAGAATTGCCATCTCAATATCTGTAAATTCTCTGTCCAGGTCGTACTCTGTACCCTGCCCTCCTAAAAGACGTTCAATCATAAAAAATCCTAACGCCGGCTCCATCTCTAAAGCAAGAGGAGACTCGTTGTATTCCTTATTATCCGGAATCAGGTTCATAAGTCCAAATAAAGAGAGGTCCTCACCAGAATTGCTGTATTCCTGATACCTGCACTCTTCAATTTTAGAAACACTGACCTCACAGTATACCTGCAAAAGTCCGGTTAAATACGTAGCAAGAGAACGTGAGAACCCTTCATAGAGGTTCTCTACAATACTCATGCGCTCTTTTGTGAACTTTTTAGGGGATTTAAAATCATATGTATTAATCAATACTTTTACCTTCCTAAAATTGTATTTCAACAGCTAAACTGTTACTCCGCACTTACCCCTGGTACATCAATTGGTGTAAGAGGGTCAAACTGTTCCACACTGCCACTTCCGTCCCCGGCAATCTGAGTCCATTCAAACCCATTGCCCAGAATGATAATATCCACTCGGCGGTTTTGCTCCCTGCCTTCCTTCGTACTGTTATCCGCAATCGGATAATTCTTCCCATATCCTCTGGAAATCAGTTTCTTCGGCTCGATTCCTTTGTTCTCCTCCAGATAGATTGCTACATTATCCGCTCTCTGTGACGAAAGAATTCTGTCATTCCAAACAGAGTTTACACCGTCTGCCGTATGTCCATTAATATAAATTGCCAGAATTTCCGATTCCTTTGTTTTAAGTACATCTCCGATATAATCCAGAAAACCTATGTTTTCCTGAAGAATATCCGGACTGTCAGGTGCAAATAGAACCTCATTCTTAAACCGGATATACAAGACATTATCCTCGCGGTTCACCATAGCCTCTACATTATTCGTTTCCATATAGGACTCAATCTCTGACTTTGCCTCATTTAAAGCTATCTCCGAAGCAGATAAATCTTCCTGTGCCTCTCCTATCGCCGGATATTTTATATCATCCGGCAGGTCTTCCAAATCTAAATTAGCTTCTATTCCCAGCTGCTTCTGCATAGCCTCTGCTACTTTTTCCAGCTTTACCATATTAATATTCGATATACTATATAATAGAACGAAGAAGGTCAGAACCAGGGTAATCATATCTGCATATGTATTCAACCACTCCTGACCGTCTCCGCTTTGTCTTTGCCTCCGCTTCACCGGAAACACCGCCTTTTTCTAAAATCTATTTTCCAATTTCAAGTGCTTTCATTGCCATTGATTTCGTAATATTCAGAGCTGTAACATTTGCCTCATATGCCCTTGTAGCCGCCATCAAATCAACCATCTCTTCTGCACTGTTGACATTTGGCATCTGTACATATCCATTTTCATCTGCATCTGGATTCGAAGGGTCATATACCGGAACAAATGCTTCCTGACTCTCGACTACTTCCTCAACAATGACACCTCCACTGCCGTTTTTATTCGTTTTGACTGCATTTCCCAATACCTTATCAAAAGAAAGCTCCTGCTCTCTGAACACAACCTGTTTCCTTCTGTAGGGGCCTCCATCCTCTGTCCGCGTAGTATTCTGGTTGGCAATATTCTGGAGAATAATGTCTGTACGAAATCTCTCTGCTGTCAATGCAGAACCTGTGATATTCAATGAATTTAAAAATGACATTTCTTCTCCTCCCTATTTCGCCGTATTATCAATTACATAACGAAGATTGGATAACTTCCCGGAAATACGCTGTGACAACGCTGAATACTGCGCATAAGACTGCCAGAGCTCCAGTTCCTCGCTATCCACATTTACATTATTGCCATCCTGTCTGGAAGATGTAGAATCATCTGTGCTTACCACAGCCTTATACCCCCATTTTGCGGTCTGTCCTTCCTCTGCTTTTGACAATACCTTCTTAAAATCAACACTTTTTGTCTTATATCCCGGCGTTTCACTGTTTGCAATGTTATTGCTATGTACCTTTTGTTTCATCCAGGCTGCATCCAACCCGTTTTTTAATGCCTGATAAGACTCACTTTCAAATAGCAGCATATTCTGGCTCCCTTTCTTATAGGAACAATAAATTACGTTCCGCTCCTCATAATCCTTGCCCGTTTATCAGCTTCTTTGAATGAAATATGAAGCTCCTCAATCAGCGGTAAAATATCCTTAACAGGTCCCGGATTCTTCTTGACATTCGCCTGCACAATACTATACTTAAAAAATTCATACAATGAGGACAGGTTCTTTGACACTTCATACTTATCATCCAATGATACATCCAGATGTGTAAAAATATCCTGAGCCTTACGAAAGGCAGTATTACTGCCCTCATAATCTTTCCTCTCAAGACACAGCAGGCCTTCGTTCAAACGTTTAATTGCTGTTTCGAATAATAAGTTAACCATATCACCGCCCGTCATAGTCATTACGGACTGGCGTTTATATGTCTCATATGGATTCTGCATCATATCTACTCCTTAATTCTAACTTGAAAACTGTTGGGAAAGCCATGAACTCTGCGTATTGAGCTGAGACAATGCCTGCTCCATCTGAGAAAACATGTTCCAGTATCTGGTTCGTTCTGTTTCATATCTGCTGCTCAATTCCGTAATCCTGCTGCTAATCTCTTTAAGCTGCTTGCTGAGAACATTCTGTGTGTCCAGTACTGTTTTGACACCTGCATACGTAACCATAATTCCCGGTGAACCGCTGCTTATATTCGCATTTTCTTTAAGGATATTGCTAAGTGTCTGGCCAATACCGTCCTCCTTGTCGGAAAACAGCTTCTGTACTTTCTCCAAATCCGTGGAAAGCATACTTCTTAATTTATCCTCATCCAGAGTCAACTTTCCATTATCTTTATAATTGGGGGAGGTATCCAGACCAATATCATAAATGGCAATACCGGCACTTTCTACTGTCTTGTACATCGCTAAACGCATGCGGCTTAGTAAGGTAGAAATATTAGAATCATTACGCAAAAGCCCCTCTTTCGCTTTTGTCTCCCACAATTCAATCTCCTTTTCTGTCATTTCTTTCTTTTGTGCTTCAGTAAGCGGCGCATAGGAGCGATAACTCGAGTTTTCTGTCAGATATCCATTTAACTCATCAATAATCTTATTATATTCTTCTACAAACTCTTTAATTCTGTATACTATTCTATCTGTATCCCGCTCTGTTGTCAAGTTAATCGGTCCTTCGGACACCGCCTGAATCTGGATAGTGATCCCCTCCATTTCAAACTCGTTGCTGTTCCTTTCAATGGTCATTCCGTCCACAACTAATACTGCATTTTGTCCTTTTGTAATCTGCAGAGCAGGGTCTGATATATCAAAACTCAAACCTTCCTCTCCAAACATTGCCGAAAGAAGATTACCCTGAGTCTGCTCCAAATCAATTCCATGAATATCTCCCGTTATCTTAGATTCCATTGTAAACTTATCGGTGATCGCATTATAAGTTACTCTTACACCTGCATCACTGTTATTAATCCGACTGATAAGATCTCCCACTGTATTCGAACCTGTCACTTTAATAGCTGTTCCATTGATTGAAAATTCAAATTCATTTCCCTGAAGTGGTATAGCAAAAGGAGAGTCTTTCAATAAAGTATTATAATTGAGTTTATTAGAAGCCCCTTCTGAAAATCCAAGTTTCTTAAGGGTATCCCCATTTTGGGTTTCGGTCAGAACAATCATATGGCTGTTGTCTTTACCGTCAATTTTTAACTCATCTCCCGAAACAGCAGCCTCAACTATATCTCCAAATACATTTTTAAGACTTTTATTCAGGTTATCCGCAATCCCTTGAACCGTATCTGCTCCCTGGAATTTCACCGTTTTCTTTACTCCATCTAAACTAATATCCAAAGAAAGTTCCTGCCCTTTAAGACTTTCCAGATTTTCTGCAGTCACCGTTCCTTCCAGAGCTTTGGATACTCTTACATTTGCAGATGTTGACATACTGTATGCTGTTGCAAGCTGTTTAATACTGTCTATTTTTATATTAGCAGATGCCAAAGAGCTGGAAGAAATGACCTTTACAGCGGAAGAACTGCTAGTTGTACTCATTGTATTGTAAAATGCATTACTCAAAAGATTTGTATCCCTGCTACTGCTGTATGTAAAAAAATTTGTCCTGAAATTATCTAGTTTACCGATGATATCCCTGTAAATCTCCTGCTTCCATTCAATCTGTTGTTTCTTCGCATTTTGTGCATCAATCTTAGACTGAGTCCCTGAGAGCAGTTTTTCTACCATACTCTCGGTATCCAAACCAGATACTAATCCCGGCATCATACTGCCTGTGGTTACACTCTGTGTGGAATTAATAGATGCCATATATCTACCTCCT
>CASERA010000228.1 GCA_949290175.1 uncultured Ruminococcus sp. | reverse complement strand
GGTACTCCGTACAAAGTAACAAAAATGCCGACATTCAATGGAAATCCTTTTGTTACTCCGGTGGGAACGCAGGTAAGTTTTGTCAGTGGAAAATCAGATGAACAGGATGCGGCATGGGATTTTGTTATGTATCTGATTGATAACGGAGCAATGGAGATGTACGAGTCTGGAGACCGTATCCCGGCAAAGCTTTCTGAACAAGAGAATGCCAAGATTCAGGAGGATGAAGTATCAAAAGAATTTATTGCATAGATTAATGACGGAGAGCCGATGCCGACAGTATCTGAGATGGGACAGCTCTGGGAAATCTATGCAAATAATATTAAATTAATGTTTTCGGGAGATATGACTCCGCAGGAGATGGCAGAGAATATCGTTTCCCAGTTGGAAGAAGCAATTGAACTGATGAATTCTGGAAAGCAGTGATCATGAAATGAGAAAAAAGAATAATGCAAAAGCATATCGGTATTTAATGCCGGCGCTTATCTCTATTCTGGTAGTGTCGGTAGTGCCGATCATATATACGGTGGTAATTTCCTTTACAAATTATAATATGTATCATCTGGAGAATTTTTCCTTTGTGGGTTTCAGTAACTATCTGGAGGTTTTTGCCGGCAGCATTAAAAAAGTATTTTTTCCAGTTCTCGGCTGGACGCTGTGTTTTGCAGTAATAAGCACAATTGGCTCATATACGATGGGAATGTTTCTGGCAGTTCTCCTCAATAATCCGCATATGAAAGAATCCAAAATTTACCGTGCTTTGTTAATTGTGCCGTGGGCATTGCCTGCCACAATTGCAATTCTGGCGTGGCAGGGACTGTTGAACGAGCAGTACGGAGGAATCAATAACATGCTGAATGCGCTTGGAATCGCATACAATGTACCGTGGCTTACAGATCCTTTTTGGGCGAGAGTCGGTATTATTATAGTCAATATTTGGCTGGGATTTCCCTATATGATGAACGTGTGTCTGGGAGGACTGCAGTCAGTCTCGCCGGAATACTATGAATCAGCCAGAATAGACGGCGCTTCGAAATTTCAGTGTTTCAAGGCGATTGCGCTCCCTATGGTTACGAGGCTGTCTATTCCATTGGTCATTTCGACCTTTGCGTCAAATTTCAATAACTTCGGAAACATATATATGATCACCCAGGGAGGTCCCGCGAGAGTGGAAAATCAGTTCGCGGGCTACACGGATATTTTGGCCAGTACGACATACAAAATGACAACATGGTCCAACAGATATGATCTGTCAGCTACATTCAGCGTTTTGGTATTTATCATCGTGGGAACATTGACCTTGATCAATATGCAAATGTCGGGACAATTCAAGGAGGTGGACTGATTTGGGATTAAAGAATAAAAAGATGGCGTCCTATGAGGTTCGTACACTCTGGCTGAGTAGAATTGTGATATGGATTGCAATTATCGTTATATTATTTCCAACTCTGTGGATTGTAATGTCTTCCTTTTCGGCAGGAGACAGCTTCTTCCTATCATCTCTTTTTCCGGAGAAGCTTAGTGTGGAACATTATGTTGAATTGTTTCAGAAAACGGACTTTCTGTTATGGGTATGGAACTCAGTAAAATTATGTTTGATGGTGGCGGTAATTCAGCTTGCGTTGACTTCACTGGCAGCATATTCTTTTTCGAGAATGAGGTTTACCGGGAGAAAATACGGATTGATGTCGCTTTTGGTACTTCAGGTATTTCCGAATAGTATGGCGATTTCCGGATATTACATATTGCTTTATCAATTTGGACTGGCAGATAATATGGCGGCGCTAATCTTTGTTCTTGCGGGTGGAAGCGCTTTCCATATCTGGCTGCTGAAATCATATATTGACGGAATTCCCAGAGAACTGGATGAGGCAGCGATGGTGGACGGTGCCGGACATTTTACGGTATTTTACAGGATTATATTACCGCTGGCGGCTCCGCAGCTTGCGGTAATATTCCTGTTTTCATTTATCGCCACATACAGTGAGTATGTGATATCGTCTGTATTCCTGCAGACGCCGGGAAATATGACTCTGGCGCTTGGACTGCAGACATTTATTTCCGACCAATTTGCAGCGCACTGGACATTATTCTCGGCAGCTGCAGTGCTTTCATCATTGCCAATCATGATTGTATTCATGGCTTTGCAAAGGTACATTCAGAATGGACTGATAGCAGGAGGCGTGAAAGGGTAGAAAAATGAGACTATTCCTCTGACTCAATGGCACCTACCGGACATCCATCCTGTGCTTCTGCAGCTGATTCTTTCAGGCTATCTTCAATTTCAGTCTCTACAGCAACTGCAGTACCTTCCTCAGTCATGGTAAAGACTTCCGGACAGACAGAAGCACAAAGACCGCAGCCGATACATTCTTCATTTACATAATATTTCATAATGTGAACTCCTTTCGATATGAAACAAAGGTTATTTTTGCTTTGCGGGATAAGTATAATATATTATTAACAATAAAAATGTTGCATAAACAACCAACGATGATTTTTTTTGATTAAGTCATTACTTCCAGCGGTTTATTATCATAATTATTATAAAAAATAAATAATTGTTGCATGCGCAACATACAAAAAAAGAAAAATTATGCATGATACACTATGAGGTATAAAATGACTGTTTTTTATTAAGGACAAGTTGTCGAAGTTTTCAAATTAAAGATTGTTTTTATGTGAAGGGAGAAAAAAATGAGCGCTTTTTTAGGACCAATTCATACATGGTTGTTTAATAAAATTAAAATTCAAGATGAGCTGACTCAACTAATTGTAACACAAATGAATGCGGGTGAGGGAAATGAAGATTTTCTGCAGCAAATGGATAAAAGATACGGGACTCTGGAAACAGGAGAACTTGCAGAAATTATTGACGAATCCAATATACATGGATGGCTTCAGGAACGAGTGTCTCTGGTGGAAAACAGACTGGCATATGCAGTAACTATGTTGATTGAAGAAAATATCAGTAATATTGAAAAGATTTATGATATTGCATATAAGTTTGGAATGGAACATGTGGTAGAGTCCTCGGCAGCCCCGAAAGATGCTTTTGAATATTTGGAAAATATTCTTTTAAATGGTATGCCATGTGATAGGGTGAATGAAATCAGTGTTGATGAAGCAGACAGGATTGTGTGGATTCAGAGAACTGACATTCATAAATCGTATTGGGATATGATACATGGGAATATAGAGTATTATTATAAGATAAGAGAAGCTTTAATTAAAGGGCTGTTATCTGGCAGCAGACTTGAATTTAATTTACATGAAGATGGAAGTTTTGAAATCAGAGAAAAATAAAATGGACAATAGTATTTATCTGGTTCAACGAAAAACCCACGAAACCTCTGTATTTATGCAGGGTTTCGTGGGTTTTGGCGTTGGAGCTCAATTTTTTAGGAAATCCAGACAATCATTATGACGATTTGTTCTCGTCCATTGACACGTCAAGTGAGAAAGAATTAGTGAACGGTTTAGAAGATCAGATAATGAAATAAAATGCTATTAAAACATAAAAGTTTTACATTTACTCCAAATGCAATGTTTCATTGCTTGATTTATTTTATGTTTTTCAGTACCATATTGATTATCAATAAGGAGGAAATATAGCTGTTTATTAGACAGGAGAATAAGCAAGAGTTTGAAGAGGTATACTGTGTTGTAAAACACATTAAAAATACGCAGAAGAGTTTGGTATATGAATTTTTATGATACGGAATGAAGCAAATTCAAAGTTTTATTGATTTTAGAACGGTATTACTTTACAATAATATGCATAGAAAATGATATATAATACAAAAGATAAATTTGAGTAGTTAGGAAATATCTTTTCTGCTGAATAGAAGGAAGGATGTATCGCAATGGACACGAGAAAGAGCACAATTTTGATTGTTGATGACATAGAACTTAACAGGGTAATCTTGTGTGAAACATTCAAAAAAGAAAATGATATTATAGAAGCAGAGAACGGGCAGCAGGCATTAGAATATATTTTGAGTCAGAAGTATAATATTACGGCAATACTTCTTGATATTGTGATGCCTGTAATGGATGGATTTGAATTTCTGGAAAAGTTGAATGAATTGGGATTTAGAGATAAAATCCCGGTTTTCATGATTACGTCAGATAATACGGAAGAGAGTATGCTCAGAGGATATAATCTGGGAGTTATGGACGTTATAGAGAAGCCGATTGTACCATATTTTGTGCAAAAAAGGGTAGAGAGTATCAAAGAACTTTTCCAGGCACGACAGAGATTGAATCGGGTTGTAGAGGTGCAGAGTATTCAGCTCCAGGAGCAGGAGCAGGAAATCTGTCAGTTAAATAATGCCATTATTGAAACACTTTCTACAGCCATTGAATTTCGAAGCGGTGAGTCAGGAACACATGTAAAGAGAATCCGTGATATTACCAAAATGCTTCTGACAGAACTCCGTGACATGGGGAATGTAAGTTGTGATTTAACGGATAGTCAGATTGAAGAAATAGCTACAGCAGCAATTATGCATGATGTAGGTAAAATAACAATCAGTGATACAATTTTAAATAAACCAGGTAAGCTTACAGAAGAAGAGTACAAGATTATGAAAACACATACCATTAAAGGATGTGAGATTCTTGAGCTGATTCCTCAGCAAAAAGAAAGTAAACTCTCCCAGTATGCGTATGATATTTGCAGACATCACCATGAGAGGTGGGATGGAAATGGATATCCCGACGGTTTGAAAGGAAATGAGATTTCCATTTGGGCACAGGTGGTTTCCATTGCTGATGTATATGATGCATTGACGAATAAGCGGGTCTATAAGCCTGCAATTCCCGCGGATGAAGCAGTTTCTATGATTTATGAAGGAAAATGTGGCTGCTTCAATCCAGAACTCCTGGATGCGCTGAAGAATATTTTGGAGCATCTGTGAAGAAGGGAGGGCTCCTTTTGGAGAGGATTAAAAGAAAATATTGGTATCTGATAGTGTCCCTGGTTATAATTATCCTGTTTTTTCCCCTTAGTATTAGGGAGATGAGTATGTCTGTTTTAAAGGATGCACAGCTTATAGGAGAGAAAAACGCAAAAGTATTTGCGTTAAATGAGGTATTATATACCAAGCAGTATGAAACAATCATAAGTACGCTTGAATATCAGCTCAGACCTGAAAATCGTACGGATACATGTGTCACGCTGATGGAGAGGTATTTGAAGTTTGTGGATGATACGATGAATTTAAAGTCACTGAAGGTCTATGCGTCAATCGATGAAAAGATTCAGAGCCCCACATATCGGGAAGACGATGTAGCAGCCATCAATCCTTTGGAAAGAGAATGGTATCAGAAGGCGATAGAGGCGGATGGAAAAATTATCTATACGGATGTGTATTCTGATGCCGTGCTTAATACGAATGTAGTAACGCT
>CASERA010000227.1 GCA_949290175.1 uncultured Ruminococcus sp. | reverse complement strand
TGTTCTTCCCCAATTTCAATAATTCTTAACGCAACTCTATCGGCACCCTTTGCCACCACAACAGGTGCCCGATTCTTCTTTGAATCATATTTGATGGCAACTGCATAGTGCGTTGGGTTTCTAATAATTACATCTGCCTCAGGAACCTTCTGCATCATACGCACAGAAGCCATCTGGCGCTGTTTCTCCTTAATCTTTCCTTTTACCTGAGGATCTCCTTCGGACTGCTTATACTCTTCCTTTATTTCCTGTTTTGTCATACGAAGGTTTTTCTCATACTCCCACCATTGATATAAGTAATCCATCACACCTAAGACTACAAACAGAATGCCTACCGTATTGACAAGAGAAATCAGGCTGTTTCCTGCAAAACTGATTGCACCTTCTACACTCCCATCCATCAAACGTGGATACTCATAAATCTGGTCCTTAATATTTAGATAGATAATTACACCAAGTACAATAATTTTTATCAGTGATTTCAAAAGATCAACTGTAGAACGCAAAGAAATAAGACGCTTCATTCCCTGCAGCGGATTGATGCGACTTGCCTTGAATTTAATTGTGTCCATAGAAAACAGCATTCTGGTTTGGAATCCGGTGAAGATAATTGCTCCCGCCATACTGACTAATAGTAAAGGGAGCGCCGCCATAGCAAAAAATATGATTCCTTTTATCAACATATTCCCAATATTTTCTGCTGTTACAGGATATTGAGTAGAGGCAAGAAGAAAGAAAAACTGCACTGCCTGCTCCATATTCCCATATATCTGAGAAGCAAATAACTTTAATGCATTAAATATTACAAGCAGTGACAGTATGGAGTTTAAATCCTGGCTCTGAAATATATTTCCCTTTTTTCGCTCATCCCGCCGCCGCTTGGGGGTAGCTTTTTCTGTTCTTTCATCTGCTGCCATCCAATCTCAACTCCTTTTTACACAGAAAGCGTTAACAGCTTCTGTATATTGTCAAGTATACTTCCGATATATTTATCTATAAAATCACCTAAAGGCTGTACAAACAAAAACATAAGCAAAATCCCTGCCATAATTTTGCATTGCATGTTAATCACAAATACATGAATCTGAGGAATCAGTTTCATCAGGATTCCCATCGCTGCTTCTACAACAAATTCCGCAACAATAAACGGAAGGCTCATCTTCAATATCAGCAAAAGCGCAGAATTAAACAGAGTCAATAAAAAACCACTGATTTCATCTGTCAGGAGCGTATACGCTCCCGGCGGAATCATTTCAAAAGAATATGCAAAAATCTTAATCATGATTAAATGGCTGCCCGCTGCAAAAAAATAGAGCGTGAACACAATCTCCAACATCTGCCCCATTACGGATACTTGAAGTCCATTAATCGGGTCAAATACCTTTGACATGGATAATCCAAATACTGTGTCCATCAAATCTCCTGCCACAAAAATCATATAATAAAAAATCTGAAAAACGAGTCCAAAGCAAACTCCAAGAACAGTCTCCTTAAACAATGCCATCATCATTTCAATTTCCTGAAATGACTTAATTGCCCCTCCATCTACAATAGGAGCAAGCAACAGACTCAAAGCAAGCACAAGCCCTACCCGCACACGTATGGGAACATTTTTCCTTGACAGCAAAGGATTTGCCAAAATCATTCCTCCCATTCTGGCAAATACCAATAGAAATACATCAAAATAACTCATCAGGCTGTCCATTATCAGTTCCTCCGCATTACAGATTTATCATAAGTTCAAACAGCTCCTGGACGAAATCATTAAACACACTGTACATCCAGGGACCCAGAACAACAAGTACAATGGCAATTACAACCAGTTTCGGCACAAAAGTCAATGTCTGCTCGTGGATTTGCGTAGCCGCCTGAAAAATAGCGCTAATCAGTCCCACTACAATACTTACAATCAGCATCGGACCTGCCAGCTCAAACGCCACAAACATCGCTTCTTTTAATACTTTCAAAACTTCTGCTGTACTCATTTTCTTTCTCCTGTCACTTAAATCCCTGCACCAGTGTCTGGATTGTCAAATCCCATCCGCCTACAAGGACAAACAGCATTACCTTAAAAGGCAGTGCAATCATTGTCGGCGGAAGCATCACCATTCCCATCGACATCAGTGTACTTGCTACAACCATATCTATAATCAAAAATGGAATAAAGATTAGAAATCCCATCGTAAATGCCCTGTTCAGCTCACTTAAAATGAATGCAGGTGTAAGAACTGTCAGGCTTAAAGGCATGTATTTGTCAATCCCTTTCTGATCCTGGGAAATCTCAGGAAGTTCTGTCTTGGAGATGGACATAATCAGACTTAGGCTCTTCTTTTCCGTCTGCTTCAACATAAATTCCTTCACCGGAACTTCTGCTGCCTCTAATGCTTCCTCTCTCGTCAACGTTCCTGCCTTGTAAGGTTCATAGGCATTCGCATTAATACTATTAATGACAGGACTCATAATGAAAACTGTCAGAACCAGAGCCAGACCAATCAGAATCTGATTTGGAGGTGACTGTTGTGTTCCAAGTGCATTTCTCAAAAATGACAAAACTATGATAATCCTTGTAAAACTGGTCATCATCACCA
>CASERA010000226.1 GCA_949290175.1 uncultured Ruminococcus sp. | reverse complement strand
CTCCTACCGGCATACCCCCACGAGCTACAAAATATCCGCCAGCCAGTGCTGCAGAAACCATACCTGTACCAATAGAGAGGTCTACACCTCCGGTAATCAATGCGAATGTAACACCGATGGCCATAAAACTGATGTAGTAAGAGTAATCAAAAATACTAACAAGTGTCGAGTACTGACGGAAGTTTGAGCTCATTGCACTAAACAATATCGCCAGCACAACAATTACCAGTACAACAACTATCTTTTGGGTTCCAATTGCTTTTACCAGAGGATTATTGGTAAAGGCATTCCCCTTTTTCTCGTTCTTTCCCATTCTCTCGTCTCCTCCTAATCTCTCAGTGTTGCAGCATGCATGATGTTTTCCTGCGTTGCTTCCTCAATGGACATTTCACCGGTTTTTCTTCCTTCACACATAACTACAATTCTATCACTCATTCTAAGTATCTCTGTCATTTCGGAGGAAATCATGATAATTGACTTTCCTTCCGCTACCAGTTCGTTCATCAGAGTGTAAATCTCGCTCTTTGCTCCAACGTCGATACCTCTGGTCGGTTCATCAAATATCAGTATATCGCAGTCTCTTACCAGCCATTTTGCAATAACAACTTTCTGCTGATTACCACCTGAAAGATTCACCACCAGCTGCTCAGTATTCGGTGTCTTTGTTTTCAGAGACTCTACATATTTTTGAGCAACTTTATTTTCTTTCTTCTTATCAATGAAAGGTCCTTTCATATAATCATCCAGATCTGCCATTGTAGAGTTTTCTGCAACGCTCTTCTGTACTACAATTCCATAACGTTTTCTATCCTCTGACAAATATCCGATACCGTATTTAACAGCATCAGACGGATTTTTAATATCTACCTTTTCCCCGTTTACATAGATATCTCCACTGTCTTTTGGGTCCGCTCCAAACAGTGCCCTTGCAGTCTCCGTACGTCCTGCTCCCATCAATCCTGAAAATCCAAGAATCTCACCTTTATGAAGTTCAAAACTTACATCACGTACCATTTTGCCTGCATTTAGATGCTCTACTTTCAGAACAACCGGCGCATCAGGTGCCACATTGCTCTTTTCCTTTGGGTCTTCATAAATAACACGCCCAACCATCATGTGAATAATGTCATCTTTTGTACTGTCTTTTGTAATCAATGTTCCTACATAACCACCGTCACGCATAACTGTAACACGGTCTGTAATCACTTTAATTTCATCCATTCTATGGGAAATATATACGATACCCATACCTTTTGCTTTCAAATCCCGGATGATTTTAAACAGTTCTTCAATCTCCGACTCTGTCAGAGCTGCAGAAGGCTCATCGAAAATAATAACTTTTGCATCATGGGAAATAGCTTTTGCAATTTCGCACATCTGCTGCTTACCTACAGTCAGATTTCCCATTTTTTCTTTCGGGTCAATATCGATATTCAGTCTGTCAAACAGTTCCTTTGCCGCCTCGTTCATCTTCTTATCATTAATTAGTTTACCTGACATTTTTTCACGGCCGATGAAAATATTCTGTGCAACAGTCAGATGATTCATCATATTTAATTCCTGATGCACGATTACAATTCCAGCTGCCTGTGCGGCTCTTGGATTCGGAAATTCCACTTCTTTTCCTTCGTATGTAATTGTTCCTGAATCTTTTGTATAAATACCGGTCAACACCTTCATCAACGTAGACTTTCCGGCTCCGTTCTCTCCCATCAAAGCATGAACTTCACCTTTCCTGATTTCCAGATTTACATGATCCAGCGCATGTACTCCGGGGAAAGACTTGTCGATACCTTCCATTGTTAAAATTACTTCTCCCACGTTCTCACCTTCCTATCCTTAATCTTCAATTAATTCTTTCTCTTACGGCTCCGTACGTCTGCATATACAGCAGCAAGTACAATCAGTCCGGTAATAACGTACTGCCAGTCTTTCTGGAATCCCATTGCCAGGATACCTTCCTGCAGCAGAGCAATAATCAAAACTCCGATAAATGTTCCTCCGACAGATGCAACACCACCTGACATAGAAGTTCCACCCATTACACAGCCGGCAATCGCTTCGTTGTTAAATGTATCCCCAAGTCCCGGCTGTACCGTTGAATATGCTCCAACATATGCAATAGCCGCGATACCTGCCAGAGCTCCGCAAATAACATATGCCAGCATCTCCCACTTTTTAACATTTACACCGGAAAGCCTTACAGCTTCTTTATTGCTTCCAAGACATAATATGTATCTTCCCGCTTTTGTCTTATTAAGAATTACCGCACAGATAATTGCAATTACAAGCAGAAAAATCAATCCCGTAGGAATCTGAGTCCCATTCGCTGTTGTCACTTTAACAAAAACACGGAAGCCGCCGTTTTCCTGCGTTGCCTGCGGCCAGCTTACGGACTGTGTCTTTGTAAAAACAGACCCGATACCTTTTGCAAGCATCATACTTGCCATCGATGTAATAAATGATGGCAGATTCCAGTATGCAACCAGATATCCGTTCAGAACACCAAATACTAAACCAACTAAAATTGAAATAATTAAACAAAGAATCAATGGAACTCCTGACTGTGTCAGAAGATATCCGCTGATCAAAGCAGAGCAGAACATTACCGGTCCAATAGAGAAATCGATTCCTCCTGTTGCAATAACAAAAGTAACTCCCAGGGACAGTAATCCTAAAAAGTATGCATAGTTTAATGCACTTAAGATTCTGTTGTAGTTAAGGAAAGTCGGACTTAAAACCGCGAATACGATATACATTAATACCAATACGCAGAATAAGATGATTCTGTTGAAGCCAACTTTTTTAACCAGTGCGTTGTTTTTAATCTTTTCCACTTCTCATTCCTCCAATTCTCAAGTGTATAGCACCTTTTCACTTAATTTATTTACAGTATAAGCTTTTAAACCTAAGATTAAAATTGAAAATTTTCCTAAAAAAGGTTAAAAAATTACACCGTATCTTACTTTTATTTTTACGGTGTAATTTATCGACTTTCGACATCATTCGACTTTTACTGCTGTCCTGAAAAGGGATAGAGAAGTCTCTGATTTTCTTCCTCATACATATTCATTTTGGTAATCATTTTACAGCCTGAGTCCAGTTCCCGCTCAACCGGAAGCCCCTTAACTGCTCTCACTGCCTGCTCCACGCCAAGATAGCCTATATTAAACGGTTTCTGAATCAGGATGCCATTGAAAACCCCCTCCTCCAGAAGCTGAATCTCTTCTACAGAATTATCAAATCCAATCACCTTTACTTTGCCGGAAAGCCCCATCTCTTTTACTTTGCGTGCAGCGCCGACTGAAGAGTATTCGTTCGTGCCAATCAATACATTCACTTCCGGATTTGCTTTCAACATCTGTTCCGTCAGCTCCGAAGCGCGTTGATACGATGAGTTACAGTATACAATATCATAAATCCTCTCTTCATATTCTCCTAAACCTGCACGCAGTCCTTTTTCACGCTCTGCCGCCGTGGATGAGCCTTTCACATAGGATATCACTCCAATCTGTGATTCTGAATCCAGGATGCTCTTCGTAAATTCCCCTAATTCCTTCCCTGCTTCAAAATTGTCTGTTGCCACGATACTCTGTGCAATGTTCTGATCCACCACAGAATCAATCAGAACTACCGGAATCCCTTCATTTACCGCCTTTTGTATTGCTTCCGTAGTATAAATAAAACTGCACGGGGCAATCAGAATTGCATCCGGTCTTTCTTCAATACTCTGCTCAATCAGACGATTCTGAGCTGCATAATCTTCTTCTGTGGTACCTCCGAGCACTTGAATCTCAACTCCAAATTCTTCTGCTCCCAACTCTGCCCCCTCAATGAGCGCTGACCAGAAATTATTCTTTTCATCAATAGTCTTCGGAATTAATATGATGTGATATTTCCGTTCTCCCTGTGTCTCTTCTTTTAATACTCCAATTGCAATCAATACAAGAATCAAAAGCATTCCGCCGACTGTTACCGCCGCAATCAGCCTTTTATTCATCTTACCCTTCATCATTCGCGCCTCCGTCAAACGGGATAGTTACAGTTGCAACTGTTCCTTCTCCCTTTCTGCTGATATAGGAAATCCCATATTCGGCTCCATAATAGAGCTGAATGCGCTTCTGTACATTCGGAACCCCTACTCCATTGGACTTATGAATTTTTTGTTTCTCGTCAAAAATATGACGTAGTTCTTCTTCATCCATACCGGCTCCATCGTCCGCAACTGTCAGACAGATTCTGCTGCCTTTGCGATATCCGCGGATATCCAGATTTCCTTTTGATTCTTTATATTTTAATCCATGATAAATTGCATTTTCTACCAAGGGCTGTAAAACAAATTTAATGATTTTGACATCCAGAATCCGTTCATCCACATCTATGGAGTATTCCAGCTTATCCTGATACCGCATTTTCTGAATTGTAAGATAACTTCTCACATACTCCATCTCTTCCGCAATCCGGATACGTTCCTTATCATTACTGATAATCTGTCTGAAAAGCCTTGCCAGTGCAGAAGTCATCAGAACTACCTCATCATTTTTCCCTGCTTCTGACATCCAGATAATAGAATCCAGAGTATTATATAGAAAATGGGGATTAATCTGTGCCTGTAACGCTCTTAACTCACTCTTCCTCTTCTGTTTCTGCTCATAGACATTCTGCTCCATCAAAGCATGAATCTTCTCCGTCATAACGTTAAACGATTTACTCAAGCTTCCGATTTCATTGTTTGTCGTAACATCCACATTCGCCTTTTCAAAGTTTCCCCTTTCCACCATACTCATGGAATCCCGAAGTCGTCGAATAGGTTTCGTAATTTCTCTGGAAATAAAACTGGAAATCAGAATTACTCCCAGAAGAATAACTGCTGCTGCAAGAAAATACAGCATTTGAGCCTGTCGGTTATTTCTCATCAATTCTGAAATATATGCTGTTCCTACAACTGTCCACCCTGTCTTATTTGATTTTGACATTGTATACAGTTTACTTTCATCCCCTTCATCTGTAATCAAATACTCCTCTTTACATTCCATGACTTGGTCAATCTTTTCTTCTTTCAAGCCTCCATAAATCAACTGCTGCTTCGGATGATAAATTAAATTCCCATTTTCATCTAAAATAAAAATATATCCCCTTCGTCCAATGGAATTGTTGTTGCACAAATCACTGATTGCGCTATAATTTAAATCAATGAAAAAAACGCCTTCCCGTTCTCCGGTCTGATTGTTTTCCAATGCCCTGCTCAGAGTAATTACCCATTTATAACTGCTCATAATCGCATTCTGCACATGGGAAGATGAGACCGCAATTCCTCTTTTAGAGGTGAGTGCGGCCTGATACCAGCTTTGATTCCGGATATCTACAAATTCATTCAATTCCTCATTTCCATTGCTAACAATGGCACGTCCGTTGTTCGCCACCGCGGCAACGTTGTAGATATCCTGCCTGCTTTCCATAATGGTATCGAATTGAGAAAGAATACGCTCTTTCTCTTCTTCACGTTCCTCATTTGTCTGCTTTTCATCAAAAAGATACCTGGGTACATCGCTGCTGTTCGCAATGACCCACGATATATTCTCCATATACTCGATATAGGAATCAATATCATAATTCACCTGGCTGATAATTTGAGAAGTATAATTGATAGAATTTTCATAAATGGTTTTTCTTGTAAAATTCAGTGCAATCAGAAGAAAAATCAAAACTGCAATTACCACCAGAATTGAGAATGACAGCATCATTGCACTCTGGATAGTTCGAAATCTTCCAAATACTGTCCTTTCCCTCTCTCTTTCCTTCATTCCTCATTACTCCTGTTAATTCTTTCTGCTGTATTCCTTCGGAGTTTTTCCTGTCATTTTTTTGAATGCAATACTAAAATAATGCGGATCACTAAATCCCACTTTTTCTGCAATCTCATAATTTTTCATACTTGTTTCCCGAAGCAGCTGCTTCGCCCTTTCCATACGAATTCCATTGAGAACTTCTATAAATGTTTTTCCCGTTGCTTCCTTAAAAATACTGCTGAACCTGCTTGTACTAATATTCAAATAATCACAGATATCATTCAGTCCCAAAGATGGATTACTATAATTTTCTTTCAAATAATCAACCGCGAGTGCTGCCTGGCGCTCACCACTGGTTTGACCGCTCTCAGTCATTGCCTTTATTCCTCTATTAGCATAGGATTTCACTTTTTCCATAGCCGTCTTGAAACTCTTAGCTTCTGTCACTTCCAGTAAATCTGACTCCTGAAGAGAAAAATTTTCATTGACCCTTCTCACTGTTTCATGAATAATTCTCATAATCTGCTGAAGCCATGATACCGCCTGCTCTTTAATCACATATCCATGACAAATCCATGTTTCTACATGTTCCAAAATCTCAAACAGTTCTTCTTTTTGCCTTTCTTTCACCGACTCACCAATTTCTTTAAAATCCTGCTCTAACTCCATCGCATTTCCTGAAGCAATTAAAGACTCGCAGTCATATACATTACCACAGCCTTTTGTATATCGGTATTTCAGTATTTCTTCTGCTGTTTCATAAGACTTTGACAGATTCTCCAACTTATCCACATAAACGCCTACCCCCATAGAAACTGTCAGCTTCATTGCTTCATATACGGCATTCTGAATTTCACGGCAGATTTCCAATGCCTCTTTTCTAAACTCTCTGGGACTGTTACTCCAAAGCAGCATACAGACCCGGCTGTCTGAATCTCTATAAGCAATTCCGGAATGATGATTATTCACAATCTCATTACTGATATTTTCTACTACAAAGGACATCAATGCACTTTCTTTTTTCAATTTTTCATCTGTTTGATAAAGTTCTGAATAAACGTCTATATCCATTGTCACAACACGATATGATTTTCCCCCAACTTCAATCCCAAACTCTTTTAACTCTGCCAGGCTAGTTTCAATTGCCTGTGTCCCCTGAATCAAACGCGACAATGCCTTAGAAATAATCAATGCTTCATTCTTTGTATATGTACGATATGCTTTTTGGAGTACATCGATTTTTTCTTTTTTTGACCTCTCGTTATCAAGCTTTTCACGAATTCGTACCAGTACCTCTGTTAATTCCTTTGCGGTCACGGGTTTTAAAATATACTCAGCAGCCTTATACTGAATCGCCTGTTTTGCATATTCAAAATCACTGTATCCACTGAATATGATAATGGCTGTCTGGGGAAAATTTTCATAGATATATTTGCTTACCTCCATACCGTCTACATACGGCATACAAATATCCGTTAGAACAACATCTACCGGTGTCTCTTTTAAAAATTCAATGGCTTCTTTTCCATTCTCGCAGTCCCCAGCCAGCTCAAACCCTAATTCTTTCCATTCAATCTTTGCACTAATTGCTTCCCGTACCAAAATTTCATCATCCACCAACAAAACTTTATACACTTTTGTATCCTCCAAAACATATTTCTCAAAAATGTCTATACCTAGTATACAACAGATAAAACCTTTTCAAAAGAGTTTTTATTCATCTTTACCATTCTATATGTATCTAATTCTTTCTGCTGCTAAAAAAATACTGTCGGGAAAGGAAAATCTTACTTGGGAATATATAAAATAGAGAGGGTATCAAAAAAATACTCTCTCCATTCTATCATTCCATATTTAATTCCAGAACTTTTCATTCCTTATAAAATAATCCTACCAGAGTTTTTTATAAATCTTGATAATATCATCCTTGCTTGGCACTCTCGGATTTGTGGCGGTACATCCATCAGCCAGTGCCGCCTCTGCCATACGCTCAATTTCAGCAAAATATTCTTCTTTTGAAATCTTTCCCAGCTGGGAAACAGACAATGGAATATCCATTTCTTTCAGCATAAACTGTACCCAGTTTACCAGATTTCTCACAGTCATAATCGTATTATAACTGTTTAATCCCAAAATTCTTGCCACTGTCTTATATCTTTCAACAGCAGGCAGGTATTTTGCCTGATTCTTGCTATGCTTATTGATATCACTGTTAAATTCAATGATATGCGGCAGAAGCATTGCATTCGCACGTCCATGAGGAATATGGAATGTTGCTCCCAACTGATGCGCCATTCCATGATTCAGTCCCAAAGAGGCGGAATTAAATGCAAGTCCTGCAAGACAGGAGGCGGAATGCATTTTTTGTCTTGCATGTGTGTCACTCCCGTCCAGATAAGCACGAAGCAGAAATGCACCACAGATTTCAATTGCCTTTTCTGCCAATGCAGTTGCAAAATCATTTTTTTCTGTGCTGACACATGCTTCAAGAGCATGCGTAAATACATCCATACCCGTATCCGCTGTTACGGACGGCGGCACACTCTTAACCAGCTCTGCGTCCAGAATTGCCTCATCCGGTGTCATTTCTCTGGATACCAGAGGATATTTCATCTGTTCTTTCGGATCAGATACCACTGCAAACGAAGTTACTTCAGAACCGGTACCGCTTGTTGTAGGGATTGCAATAAGCCCGATTTCTCCATAGTTATCAATCCTTGTCGCAAACTCTCTAATGGATTTTGAGGAATCAATTGCAGACCCTCCACCTACTGCAACAATTGCCTCCGGTTTATATTCCAGTAATTTCTTAACACCTTCACTAATCTTCTCAATCGGAGGATCCGGCACAACATCTTTAAAGATATCAAACTGGATATTCCCTTTTTTCAAAGGATCTGTAATCAAGTGAATCATGCTGCTCTGAGCCAAAAACGGATCTGTAATGACCAGCACTTTCTTATAAGGAATCTCTGAAAGACGGTTTAATGCATTGTCTCCAAAGTATACCTTTGTCTTAATATCAAAGCTTTTCATAACGTCCTTCCTCTATTCCGGATAGATACACTCTATCCCTAACTTTTGAAACTCTTCCAGCCATTTCATTTCTGGTTTTTCATCCGTTACGACAGTCGTAATATCTTTTAATTTACTGATTGTCATAAACGCCGTTGTTCCAAACTTACTGCTATCCAGCGCAAGAATCCTCTCTTTTGAAGATTCCAGCATTGTTTTCTTATTGTCTGCAAGCAGTTCGTCAGAATCCGTAAGCCCCGCTGCTAAATCCAGACCTTTGCAGGAAATAATTGTTTTATCCACATGATAGGAACGCAGCATCCTGTTCGTCTGTGTTCCCACCAGAGCCAATGAGCCTTCTCTGGATGTCCCTCCTGTAGAAATTACTTTCCAATCGGGTACATCAAACAATTCAATTACAATCTCAATAGAATTTGTTAT
>CASERA010000225.1 GCA_949290175.1 uncultured Ruminococcus sp. | reverse complement strand
GAGTACATGACCGGGGAACCAATATGTACCGGATTGTAACGGTCAATGAAATCTCAAGAAAATATTGTGCCGGGAAAATGTCATTGGAAAAGACGTATGATGAATTGAAAAAAATCAAAGGAAAACAATATCCGGTTCGGATCTACAATCTGACAACTATTCTGGTACCGATGGGATTTGCACCTATGTTTGGAGGTGGATTTTGGGAAATTGCTGCAGCAGCATTGGTGGGAGGCATTCTTGCATTGATTATTACCATTGGAAAACGAGTACAGATGGGTGGATTTATTCTGAATACACTGTGTTCAGCGGGGATTGCGGCGGCTTCACTGGTGCTTCGCAGGATGCTGCCTGTTTTGAATCTGGACACGGTAATTATCAGTGCGATTATGCCGCTTGTGCCGGGAGTGGCAATCACAAATGCAATCCGGGATACACTTCGCGGGGATTATATTTCCGGAGGCGCAAGGATTCTGGAGGCATTTATGACCGCAGCTGCGATTGCGCTTGGAGTGGGAGCAGGCATGGCTGCAATGAATCTGATTTATCCGGGAGGTGTATTTTTATGAGACTGCTTTTAGGGATTACAGGAAGTTTTCTGGCAATCATTGGATTTGCCGTATTGCTTGAAACACCAAAAAAGTATCTGTTTCATGCGGGTATAGTCGGTGCAATTGGGGGAGGTGTATACCTGTACTGTACCCAATGCGGAACGAGTGTGGTACCGGCTTCTTTTCTTTCTGCTCTGGCAATTGCGTTCACGTCCCACACATTTGCAAGGATTTTTAAGGCACCGGTCACGGTATTTCTAATTGCGGGAATTCTGCCCACAGTGCCGGGGGCAGGAATGTATCGGACTGTATACTATATTATCGCAAATGACAGGGGGAAATGTGCGTATTATCTGCTGCAGACTCTTGAGATTGCAGCTATGATTGCACTTGCAATTTTTATCGTGGATACGCTGTTTAAAATCCGCTTGCCCTTGTCAAGGAAGGATGGTTAGGATATAATAGAAAGACGGCCAAGATATTAAATAGAAATAAGCAACAGAAAATGGAGATTTTAAAAGATGAGTAAAGTAAGAACAAGATTTGCACCAAGTCCGACAGGAAGGATGCATGTGGGGAATCTGCGTACGGCATTGTATGCATACCTGATTGCAAAACATGAAGGCGGAGATTTTATCCTCAGAATTGAAGATACGGATCAGGAAAGGTTTATGGAAGGGGCACTGGAAATCATCTATCGTACATTAGAGAAGACCGGTCTTATTCATGATGAGGGACCGGATAAAGACGGTGGTTTCGGTCCGTATGTACAGAGTGAGCGCAATGCTTCCGGAATCTATTTAAAATATGCAAAACAGCTGGTTGAGCAGGGAGATGCATATTATTGTTTTTGTGACAAAGAGCGCCTGGAATCGCTGAAAACTGCCGTGTCAGAAGATGGAACGGATATTGTAGTGTATGATAAGCACTGTCTGGGATTAAGCAAAGAAGAAGTAGAAGCGAATCTGGCAGCAGGAAAGCCATGGGTGATTCGTCTGAATGTGCCAAGAGAAGGAACAACGACTTTCCATGATGAGATTTATGGAGATATTACAGTTCCGAATGCAGAACTGGATGATATGATTTTGATTAAATCTGACGGATTTCCGACATATAATTTTGCAAATGTAATTGATGACCATCTGATGGAGATTACTCATGTGGTACGTGGAAATGAGTATCTGTCTTCTGCACCGAAATATAACAGGCTTTACGAAGCTTTTGGATGGGAAATACCGGTTTATGTGCATTGCCCGCTGATTACAGATGAGAATCATAAAAAATTGAGTAAACGCTGTGGACATTCTTCCTATGAGGATTTGATTGAGCAGGGATTCATCTCTGAAGCTGTTGTAAATTATGTAGCACTTCTTGGATGGAGTCCGACGGATAATCAGGAGATTTTCTCACTGGAAGAGTTGGTGAAAGCATTTGATTACCGTCATATGAGCAAATCCCCGGCAGTTTTTGATCCTGTGAAATTGAAATGGATGAATGGGGAATACTTCAAGACAATGGATACAGAGCGGTTTTATGAGATGGCAGAGCCGTATATTAGAGAAGTCATTACAAAAGATTATGATTTGAAGAAGATTGCGGCACTTGTGAAGACAAGAATCGAGATTTTCCCGGATATCAGAGAACAGATTGATTTCTTTGAAGAACTTCCGGAATACGATATCGCAATGTATGCACATAAGAAGATGAAAACAAATGAGCAGACATCTCTGGAAGTGCTGGAAGAACTGCTGCCAATCTTAGAAGCGCAGGAAGATTACAGTAATGATGCATTGTTTGAGACATTGAAAACATATGTAACGGAAAAAGGTTGTAAAAACGGATACGTAATGTGGCCGGTTCGTACAGCGGTTTCCGGAAAACAAAACACACCTGGCGGTGCAACCGAGATTATGGAGATTCTTGGAAAAGAAGAGTCTCTAAGGAGAATCCGCATTGGCATTGAAAACTTAAAAGAGAATTAGAAAGAGGTATCTATGAGTTTTAATCAGGCTCAGAAGGAGGCAATCTCCCATTATGAGGGACCTTGCCTCGTCCTTGCGGGCCCCGGTTCGGGGAAAACCCTTACAATTGTAAATCGAATAAAAAATCTGATTCAGAAATGCAAAGTAAGGCCAGAAGAAATTCTGGTCATTACTTTTACGAGGTATGCGGCAGCAGAGATGAAAAGCCGCTTTTTTTCGTTAATGGAAGGAAAACATCCGGCAGTGACTTTTGGAACCTTTCACGGGATTTATTATGGCATTTTAAAATGGGCATACCGGTTTGGACCGCAGAATATCCTGTCTGAAGAAGAAAAATATCAAATACTGCTTAAGATTGTCGGGAGAAAAGAGATTGATGAATTTGATGAGGAAGATTTTCTGAAAGAAATTTCATCGGAAATCGGAATAGTTAAGAATAACGGGCTGAATATTACGGAATATGAAACTTCCATATGTGGAGTACAGACATTTCGAGATATTTATCAGGAGTACGAAACGAAGCGTAAGGAAATCAGAAAAATCGATTTTGACGATATGCTTGTTCTTTGTCAGGATTTATTTATAAAACGACCGGATATTCTGAAAAAATGGCAAGAGAAATTTAAATACATTCTGATTGATGAATTTCAGGATATCAATCAGGTTCAATATAATGTAATTAAGATGCTGGCAGCGCCGGAAAATAATTTGTTTGTCGTAGGAGATGATGACCAGTCGATTTATGGGTTCCGTGGTGCGGATGCAAAATTGATGTTTCAATTTCGGGAGGATTTTCCGGGTGCAAAACAGTTTCTTCTGGATGTGAATTACAGATCTACTGCCAATATTGTTTCCAATGCATTGAAAGTAATTGAGAATAATGAAGTTCGTTTTAATAAGCAAATCCGTGCTGAAAAAGGAAAAGGAGAAACGCTGCATGTACAGGAAGTCAAGGATCCTGCGGAAGAAAGTTCTTATGTAATTGAGCAGATTCAGGCGAGGATAGAACAAGGAGTTTTAGCAGAAGATATTGCGGTGCTGTTTCGTATCCACACAGATGCACGTCCACTGGTGGAGGCATTAATCGAGGCACAGATACCCTTTCAGATGAGAGAGCACATGCCCAATATTTACAACCATTTTATTGCAAAAGATATTATGGCATATTTTAAATTGGCATGTAAGAGCCGCAAAAGAAGTGATTTTCTGCAGGTGATGAACCGGCCAAAACGATATCTGGGAAGAGACTGCCTGGCGAAACAGGAGGTTTCTTTTGAAGATATGAGGCGCTTCTACTGTGATAAAGAATGGATGCAGGATAGGATTGACCAGTTTGAATGGGATTTAAAAATGCTGGCGAAGATGGCACCTTATGCAGCAATTCAGTATTTGAGGAAAAAAATAGGATACGATGACTTCCTTCGAGAATATGCGGTTGTAAGAAAGTTAAAACTTGCAGATTTAAAAGAAGTGCTTTCTGAAATTGAAGAAGCTGCGAAGCCATACCAGACATTAGAAGACTGGTTTGTACATGTGGAAGAGTATTCTGAGGAACTGAAAAAAAGAGAACAGCAGCAGGAGATGCATAAAAAAGGCGTCCGGCTGATGACGATGCATGCAGCGAAAGGATTAGAATTTAATACAGTTTTTATTATCGAAACCAATGAAGGAAGGATTCCATATCAGAAAGCGAAAAAGGAGCATGGAGTGGAAGAAGAACGCAGACTTTTTTATGTGGCGATGACCCGTGCTAAAGAGGTGCTGAAAATTTCCTACGTAAAATTAAAAAACGGAAAAGAGAGTTCTCCTTCCCGTTTTGTAGATGAATTGTTCGAAGGAATTTAGTCTTCATCTAAATCGATTTCATCGAATTCAAGAGAGTCCATCCATTCGTCAAATTTGTCTGCCGCAGCATCATATTCATCGTCGTCTTCGATATTCTCCAATTTTGGCTCGCCGTCCTCTGTTTCGGAGAAGCGATACAGGTATACATCGCTTTCTTCGTCTTCCTCGCCGTTTTCATTTAGCGGAAGAAGTGCGATATATTGGTTGCCGGCTGCTTCAAAGATTGTCAGAACTGCACATTCCAGTTCTTCATTGTTATCCAGTGTCAGTGTGACTGTTGCTGCTTCAGTCTCATTCATGTTTTCATTCATATTTTCACTCATTCATGGTTCTCCTTTTTCTTTGATATGCCTACTCTAACAAAAACGGAGATAAAAAGCAAGAAAAACATCCTTGTGTTTCTATTGACAATGTCCGGAAACAAGGTAGAATGGAAGAAGTGAGAAATGAAATTGAATCATTTATATATTTAACAGGAGGATATCATTCATGAAGAAAAAGATTTTTGGAGTGTTTCTGGCTGCATTGTTCGGATGTATGATGCTGGCCGGATGCAAAAAAAATGTCGGTACACCTGAAGATAACGCAGTCATAGAAACCGATGAAGAAGAGACAGAGACGAACGGAGAAGGTGATAGTTACATATTTGGATACAGCTGTATAGATATGGGAAATCCGTATTTTGATATCCTCAAAGAATCTATCCGGGGCGAGTTGGAAGATAAGGGAGATACTTTGATTGTGAAAAATCCAGGGTTTGATGCACAAAAGCAGAATCAACAGATTCAGGAGATGATAGAGGAAGGTGTAGATGCCGTTTTCTTATGTCCTGTGGATTGGGTGGCTGTGACGCCGGCACTGGAAGCTTTAGATGAAGCAGGTATTCCGGTGATTAATATAGATACACAAGTAAAGGAAGCTTCATTAACAGAAGCGTATGTGGGTTCCGATAATAAGAATGCAGGAATACTTTGTGGAGAAGATTTAATCAATCAGTATCCGGACGGAGGAAAGGTTGTAATTTTGGAATGCCCGTCGCAGAATTCTATCAATGAGCGAATTACAGGGTTTGAAGAGAAAATCAAGAATGCAGGATTTGAAGTAGTTGTTAGAGAGGATGTTGGTGGAATCCGGTCAACCGCAAAAGAAGCAATGACTCGGATTTTAGCATCCAATTCAGAGATTGATGCAATTATGTGTGGAAATGACCAGATTGCCATGGGAGCACTGGAAGCAGTGAATGAAGCAGGACGGGAAAATATCAAGATATACGGCGTGGACGGCTCTCCGGAAGTGAAAAGTGAATTGCTGAAAGAAGGAACATCAATAATAGGAACCGGTGCACAGTCTCCGATTAATTTGGGAAAGACGGCAGCGAAGATAGGAAGGGCGATTTTGTCTAGAGAAGATTATGAGAAAACTACTTATATAGATACTTTTTTCATCAATCGGAATAATGTAGAGATGTATGGAACTGACGGCTGGCAATAAGAGGAATGCATATGAAAAAAATTGAAGGATATCCGCAGCCTTTTGGGGTGAGTTTTCGAGAAGGAAAATTGAATTTTTCAGTTTGTATCCCTTCAGGCAAGATGTGTGAACTACTGTTATATCGTGTCGGAAAGGCAGAACCTGAACAGAGTATTGAGATGCCGGAGACAGAAGGAATTGGAGAAGTACGTTTTCTGGCATTGAAAGATTTGGATGCAGGACAATATGAATACAATTACAGGATAGATGGAAAAGTATGTCTGGACCCTTATGTAAAGGAAATTACAGGGCACAGGGAATTTGGAACACCATGGGAGATGGAATGCCATCAGGTGAGAGGTCGTTTTCCGGATAATGATTATGATTGGGAGGAGGACCGGCAGCCTCGGATTCCATATCATGAAGTGATTGCCTATAGTCTGCATGTACGGGGCTTTACGAAGCATTCTTCATCTAAAGTAACACAGAAAGGTACCTTCCGGGGAGTAGTAGAAAAGATTCCATATCTGAAAGAATTAGGAATTAACCAGATTCAGTGCATGCCGGTTTATGAGTTTCGGGAGGATATGGGCAATTACCGGAATTACTGGGGCTATGGAAAAGGATATTATTTTGCACCTAAGGCTGCATATGCTGCATCGACACACGTGCAAAGAGAGATGAAAGACATGGTGAAATACTGTCATCAGGCAGGCATAGAAGTGGTATTGGAGATGCCGTTTGATGCATCAGTTCTTCCCCAAATGGCTCTGGAATGCCTACGTTATTATCTAATAGAATATCATGTGGACGGCTTTGTAGTGAATCCATATCAGATTCCATGGGACAGTATTCAGGCAGATCCTATTTTAAAAGGTGTTAAGATTCTGAAAAAAGAAGAACAGTTTCAAAATACCATGCGCAAATTCCTGAAAGGAGATGAAGGGATGGTTCCGGAGGTGACATGGGCACTCCGTCATCTCACAAAAGAGGACGGCTGCTGTAATTACATTACATCCCATACGGGTTTTACACTTTGTGATTTAGTTTCTTATGATGGAAAGCACAATGAAGCAAATGGAGAGCGTAATCAAGACGGACCGGATTACAATTACAGCTGGAACTGTGGGGTAGAAGGCCCAAGCAGAAAGAAGAGTGTAACAGCATTGAGACAAAATCAGGTTCGAAATGCATTTTTGCTGCTTTTGACAGCGCAAGGTACTCCATGTATTCTGGCAGGAGACGAATTTGGAAACACTCAGAATGGAAACAACAATGTATACTGTCAGGACAATGAGCTGGCATGGCTGGATTGGAGCAGACGAAAAAACCATGAAGAACTGTTTCGGTTTGTGAAGGCATTGATCGCACTCAGGAAAGCACATCCAGTGCTGCACCAGAGAGAAGCACTGCTGGGGATGGACAAAACCTCTTGTGGGATTCCGGATGTTTCTTATCATGGAGAAAGTGCATGGCAGATTCCGAATGCAGTTGCCAGTCGCCAGTTGGGTGTCTTATATGCAGGGATCGAAGACGAAAAGGAGAGCTGGTTTGTTGCATATAATATGCATTGGATGAACCATAAATTTGCATTACCTGCTTTACAAAAAGGCAGAAAGTGGTATGTGGCAGCAAAAACAGATCGAATTTTGGATGAACCACAGCTTTTGGAAGAACAGAAGATGATAGAAGTGAAAGAAAGAAATATTGTTCTGCTGACAGGCAGATAGAAAGAGAGTTTAAGCATGAACGCAGTCCGACATTTTTGTACAATAACAAGGCATAAGATTCTGGTGATGAAAGGCTGTTTTCGGGTTGGGCTTTATAGACAGGGAATTCTTCATGACTTATCGAAGTATGGATGGACAGAGTTTCAGGTTGGGTGCAGATATTATCAGGGAACCAGAAGTCCGAACAATGCCGAAAGAGAAGAGAAGGGATATTCTCTGGCGTGGCTTCATCACAAGGGAAGAAATAAGCATCACTATGAATACTGGATTGATTATGGACCGGAAGGCGGAGCGAAAATGGCAGGTATGAAAATGCCGGTCAAATATGTAGTAGAGATGTTCATGGACAGAATTGCAGCGAGTAAAGTTTACCGCGGGGATGCGTATACAAATCGTGACCCTTTGGAATATTTTCAGAAAGGAAAAGGAGAATATCTGATGCATGAAGAAACAGAGGCTCTTCTGGAGCGGCTGCTTGTGATGCTGGCAGAAGAAGGTGAAAAAAAGACGTTTTCTTATGTCAGGAAAGAAGTATTAAAAAGATAATTTTGCAAATATCCGGAGACGTCAAGAAGAAAAGCGTACGGTAAATTACGGCTGCCGTACGCTTTTTCCTTATCCCGGATAATATAACTGTTTGTCTTGAATATCCAGAAGAACGTTATTTAAATATTTTTTTGCAAGATATTTTGCCATCGGCAGGTTCATATCCAGATAGTTTCCACAATCTCTGGCAGAGGCTCCGGGAATTTCCTCATTAAAATCTGCAATGAAAGCAAACAGTTCTTTCATCAGTGGAACGATATCACGGGATTCGTAATCACCAATCAAAAGCAGGTAGAACCCGGTACGGCATCCCATTGGACCAAAATAAAGTGTTTTTTCTCCATATTCGCTGTGATTTCTTAAAAAGGTAGCAGCGAGATGCTCAATGGCATGCATTTCCGCTGTATTCATAACCGGTTCTTCATTTGGGTTTGTCATGCGGATATCAAATGTAGTAACAGGTGTTTCTCCTGCCATATCTTTGCGGGATACATACAATCCCGGAACAAGCCGAAGATGATCTATGGTAAAGCTTGTAATTTTTTGCATAAAAATCTCCTTTCTAACAGTCGCTCTGATTTCATCACTCATTATAGACAAAAAAGGAAAAAAAGACAAGTTGACGCAGTGAAAAAGAGTGCGTATAATAATCACAGTATAAACAAGTCCTTTATAGAAAAGGAACCAAATAAGGAAGTGGGGCAGTATGAGATGAAATTATATCTTGTGAGACATGGGGAAACGGATTGGAATAAGCAGAAACGGGTCCAGGGTCATTCGGATATTCCTTTGAATGACTACGGGAGAGAACTGGCAGAAAAGACAAGAGAAGGGCTTGCGGATATTACATTTCATCTGGCATACACAAGTCCTTTGATTAGGGCGAAAGAAACAGCACAGATTATTCTAAGAGGCCGTAATATAGAACTGATAGAAGAGGAATCGATTCAGGAAATAAGTTTCGGTGCTTATGAAGGGATGGTTTGCAGAGGAGAAAATCGGGCTGCGGAAAGCGATACCTTTACGAAATTTTTTGATGATACGGCAAATTATGTTCCGACAGAAAATGGAGAATCCATCCGTCAGTTGATAAAAAGAGTAGATGGATTTCTGAAAACTATTTATATGGATGAAGAGTTAAAGGAAAAAACCATCCTTCTTTCTACTCATGGGGCAGCTGTGACGGCTATGAAAAACTGTATAAAAAAACAGATGGATATTGCAAAGTTCTGGTCAGCAGGGATTCCAAAAAATTGCGCAGTGACGTTAGTAGAAGTAGAAGATGGAATTCCACGGATTTTGGAAGAAGACAAGATTTATTATTAATTACTAAAAAAGAAAAGTATATTTTGGTAAATACTTCTGAAATTTCAAAATAATATTGACTTGTATAATAGTATATGATAGAAATAATAACAGAGAATTAAAGAAGCAGTTCCAAGGGAATGTTACTGGTATGCAGGCTTTACCCGGATTTGGCAATGTGCCTGAACAGGCATTTATTTGTTGAATCCGTTTTTTTGTGCTTTGAAATCAATTATGAGCAAAAGGTGATTAAGAGATGGATGTTATAAAGGTAATTAACAACAATATAGTGACATCGATGAGCAAGGATAGAAAAGAAGTTATTGTAATGGGAAATGGGATTGGATTTAAAGTCAGACCCGGAAGCCCAATCGATGACAGTAAAGTCGAGAAAGTGTTCCAGATTTCAAATCAGAATAAAAGTAAATTTGAGAAGATGATAGAGCAAATACCAATGAAACATATCATGGTAGCAAGTGAAATTATTTCTTATGCAAAATGCTCACTGGGAAAGGAACTGAGTGATAATATTTATATTTCTCTTGCAGATCATATCAGTTTTGCAATAGAGCGTCAGCAGAAAGGTATGGAATTTCATAATGCTCTTCTCTGGGAGATTCAGAGATTTTATAATCATGAATTTGAAATCGGACAACATGCAATTAAACATATTAAAACGAGATTGAAGGTAGAGCTTCCGGAGGACGAAGCCGGATTTATTGCCTTACACATCGTAAATGCGGAATTATCTTCTGATATGCAGTCAACGGTGAATATGACCAAAATGATACAGGCGATTTTGAATATTGTAAAATATCATTTCCATATGGAATTGGATGAAAGCTCTCTGGATTACGAAAGATTTATCACACATTTAAAATTTTTTGCACAGCGCCTCATAGGGGGAAAAACACATAGAATGGAAGATGATGGATTTTGTGAGATTATTAAAAATCAATATTCGCAAGAATACAAATGTGCAGAAAAAATTGGAAAGTACGTTGAGAAAGAATACGGACATCAACTTTCAGCAGAAGAAAAGTCATATTTAACAGTGCATATCCACCGTATCGTGGGATAATATATAATAGGTGAATAAATTTTACAAGGGATTGTTACTTTTCGGGAGGCAATACCCGGGCGAAAGAGAATGAACGCGCGCATTTTCTTTTGTTCGGGTATTTTTTTATAAATAAAATACAACAGAAGTGTTTGAGAAGGAGGAACAATATGGATTATTCAGTAACAGCCAAAAAGATACTGAAAGCAGTAGGCGGAGAAAAAAATATCCAAAGTGTAACACACTGCATGACAAGGCTTCGTCTTATTTTAAAAGACGAAAGTATTGTAAATGATGAGGAAGTAAAAAAGATACGTGGTGTAATGGGAGTCATGAAAAAGGCCGGACAGTATCAGATTATTATTGGAAATGATGTAGCAGCCTGCTATAAGGAATTTGTGAAACTTGGCAGTTTTCAAGAGAAAGCAGGAGAATCAGGCGGCTCCAATGAAAAGAACCAGAATGTGATTATGAGGATTCTGGATATAATTTCAGGTTGTATGTCTTCTTTAATTCCGGCGATTATTGGTGCTGGAATGATTAAGGTTCTTGTTGTAATCCTGGGATTTTTTATGGACAGTTCCAGCCAGACTCTTCAGTTATTAACGGTAATGGGAGATTGTGCATTTTATTTTCTGCCCATTCTGCTGGCATATTCTGCCGGAAAGAAATTTAATACGAATCCAATGCTGGTAGCAGCAGTTGCAGGTGTGCTTTTGCATCCGGATTTTATCTCATTATTTGCAGATGGCAGTGTGAAGTTCTTGGGAATCCCAGTGATTAACACAAGTTATTCTTCAACGGTCATCCCTATTTTACTGACGGCCTGGGCAATGTCTTATATTGAGAAATTTGTAGATAAGATTACGCCATCCGTTACAAAAAACTTCTTAAAACCATTTTTGATTCTGTTAATTTCTGCACCGGTTGCATTTATTATTCTGGGACCTCTCGGAGGAGTTATCGGAAATGGACTGGCAACAATTGTATATGCGATTCAGACAAAAGCAGGATTCCTGGCACTTATGATTATGTCTGCTGCAATGCCGTTTATTGTTATGACAGGAATGCACTGGGCATTTGTTCCTATTTCGATTACTGCTTTGGCAACACCGGCGGGAGATACAGTTCTTTTACCGGCTATGCTCGCAAGTAACCTGGCACAGGGTGCCGCATGCGTGGCAGTTGCAATGAAATCTAAAAACAGCGATTTAAAACAGGTAGCATCTGCATCCGGATTTTCTGCATTACTGGCTGGTATTACAGAGCCTGCGATGTATGGAGTTACTTTAAGATTGAAAAAGCCAATGTGGGCGGCCTGCATTGCCAGCGGTATTGTAGGTATTTTCATCGGATTTGTACAATTAGCAGCATATGCGTTTGCTACACCGGCATTGGTTGCTTTGCCACAGTTTATCGGTGGAGATTCTAATATGAATGTTATTTATGCATGTATTGCAGGAGTTGCATCTATGTTGCTTTCATTTGTACTCACATGGGTAATCGGATTCGATGATCCGGTAAATGAAGAAGAGGATGAGGAGGAAATCGAAGAGACGAATCTGTTCATTGAAAATGAAGAGAGTAAAGAAGCAGAGGAAGTGTTTAACCGTGTTTCCGGAGTCGAGGTTAAGTCACCTCTGACAGGTGCGGCAGTTCCGTTAAATATTGTCAACGATGCAACATTTTCTGAAGAAATCCTTGGAAAAGGCGGAGCGGTTATTCCAACTGAAGGAAAAGTATATGCACCGTTTGATGGAGAAGTTTCCACGATTTTTGATACAAAACACGCCATTGGAATGGTTTCTGAAACCGGAGTGGAAGTTTTGATTCACGTTGGTCTGGATACTGTACAGCTGGGAGGAAGACATTTCACAGCACATGTGGAAAATGGACAGAAGGTAAAACAGGGAGATTTGATGCTGGAGTTCGACATTGAGGCGATAAAATCAGAAGGATATGATATTATTACTCCTGTTATCATTACAAATACAGATAATTATGTGGATATTACTGCCCGAAGAGGAAGACAGATTCAGGCGGGAGATGCATTGATCAAAGCAGTAAAATAAAATCAGTCAATTTTTAGGAGGATATACAATGGATATGAGATTTCCAGAAGGATTTTTGTGGGGTGGAGCAGTTGCTGCAAACCAGTGTGAAGGAGCCTATAATGAAGATGGAAAGGGGCTCAGCATTCAGGATATTATGCCGAGAGGAATCAAAGGTGCGGCAACAGAGGTTCCGACAGAAGATAATATGAAATTAATCGGAATTGATTTCTATCACAGATATAAAGAAGATATAAAATTATTTGCTGAGATGGGATTTAAAGTATTCCGTACATCAATTGCATGGAGCCGTATTTTCCCAAATGGGGATGATTCAGAGCCAAACGAGAAGGGGCTTCAGTTTTATGATGATTTGTTTGATGAATGCCGCAAATATGGTATGGAACCTTTGGTTACAATTTCCCATTATGAAACCCCTCTTCATCTTGCCAAAGAATATGATGGATGGGTAAATAGAAAGCTAATTGGTTTTTATGAAAATTATGTTCGTACAATCTTTGCGAGATACAAAGATAAAGTAAAATACTGGCTGACATTTAATGAGATTAATTCCGTATTGCATCACCCATTGATGAGTGGAGGAATTTATACAGATAAATCAAAACTGTCAAAACAGGACTTATACCAGGCGATACACCATGAACTGGTGGCGAGTGCACTGGCTACAAAAATCGGACATGAAATGATGCCGGATGCAAAGATTGGCTGTATGATTTTAAGTATGCCGATTTATCCCCTGACACCATCTCCGGATGATATGATAAAAGTGATGGAAGCGGAACATATGAATTATTTCTTTGGAGATATGCATGCAAGGGGAGAATATCCGGGTTACATCAAACGATATTTCAGAGATAATAATATTGAGATTCACATGGAACCGGGAGATGAGGAAATTCTCAAAAATACAGTAGACTTTATTTCCTTTAGTTATTACATGAGTTCATGTGAGACTGCAGATCCGGCAAAAGGAGTAAAGGGTGAAGGAAATCTTTTAGGTGGAGTCAGCAATCCATATTTAAAGAGTAGTGAATGGGGATGGCAGATTGATCCAAAAGGTCTGCGTTATGTTCTGAATATGTTTTGGGACAGATATCAGAAACCGCTGTTTATCGTTGAAAATGGATTGGGAGCTGTGGATGAATTAGTAATAGATGAAAATGGAAATAAGACTGTGATTGATGATTACCGTATCAATTACTTGAAAGACCATCTGATTCAGGTAAGAGAAGCTATCGAAGACGGAGTTCCGGTAATGGGATATACGACATGGGGCTGCATTGATCTGGTCAGTGCAT
>CASERA010000224.1 GCA_949290175.1 uncultured Ruminococcus sp. | reverse complement strand
TCCGCAGCGTACAAGCAGTTCATTTTCTGTTCGAATCCCGTAAGCTCCCTCCATGTAGATTCCCGGCTCATCCGTGATAACCATTCCAGGCTCAAATGGGCACATAGTATCTGCTCCTGTTTTCCATCGGAATCCAATCGGCGCCTCATGAATATTGCCCAGATAACCGACCCCGTGACCTGTACCATGATTAAAATTCAGATTTCTTCTCCAGAAAGGCTCTCTTGCGGCATAGTCTAAACTCATCCCATTACATCCATACAGAAATTTTGCATCTGCTAACCGAAGCATGGAAGCCGCAACAATTGTAAAATGTTCTTTCTCTTCTCTGCTTACATCTCCAATAGCAACGGTTCTCGTGATATCCGTAGAGCCTTCATAATAATTTCCACCTGTATCACTCAAAAACAATCCGCCTTCTTTTAACTCCACATTAGTTTCCGGGGATGAAGAATAATGCACAATTGCAGCATGCTCTTTATAGGCAGAAATCGGGGCAAAACTGGGCCAGAGATATCCTTCCTGCTCTTTTCTGAATTCCACCAGCTTTTCTGATGCACTTAACTCTGTAATATTTTCTTCCCCTGCATGCTGTTTCAACCAATACATGAATTTTGTATGGGCAATTCCATCCTTAATATGAGCACGACGGATATTTTCTATTTCTACTTCATTTTTGATACATTTCATCCGTACTTCCGGATTTTCAGCTTCTATGACATGAACTGAATGAGGAATGTTGTGATACAATGCATAATTCACCCGGGCAGCATCCAATAAAAGTGTGCTTTTCTCCTGAATATTTTTTACATCCTCATAAATTCCATTATAGGGATGAAGATGTACATGATTTTGCTGAAAACTTCTAAGAATCTGTGCGTCAAATTTCCTCTCATCTGCATACAATTCAACGGAATTCATAGTTACGATCGCATAAGACAGCAACAATGGAAAATACTCTACATCACGTCCACGAATATTCAAAAGCCACCCGATATCATCCAGACTTGTCAAAAGATGGAGCTCTGCCCCCTGGTCTGACATCGCCTTACGCACCCTCTTTAGCTTTGATTCAACAGACTCCCCTGCATACTTCTCCTCCAGATAAAATGCAGGTTTTTCTGATAATAGAGGTCGTTCTTCCCATATCTCATCGATGAGGTCATATTGATAAACAATGGTTCCATTTCTCACTCGTGCAATTTTTTCGTAGGATTTTCCTTCCGTGATTCCCAATGTCCTTCCATCAAATCCAATTACACCGGAAGGTTTCAGCTCTTGCTCCAAATACTGCTGAATGGTTGAAACACCTGGTTCCCCCATCTTTTGAAGCCGGATTTCCGTTCCCGAAATTTGCTGCGCCGCCTGAATAAAATACCTGCCGTCTGTCCATAGACAAGCTTCATCTCGGGTAATCACTGCTGTCCCTGCAGAACCTGTAAAACCTGTTATAAATTCTCTTGCCTTAAAATAATCTCCCGCATATTCACTTTGGTGATAATCTGCAGTTGGAATAATATAAGCATCTATTCCTTTTTCAATCATTTTTTGACGTAGCTGTTCGATTCTTTTTGTTGTCTGCATGAAAAATCCTCCTTCTATTGCCTAAGATGGTATTATAGCACTAAATTTTCTTTAACACAATAAAAACAGGGCGTATCCGTTAGGATATTCCCTGCTTTCATTTCGTATTCCCGGTGCTGATTTACACCGGATAAGCGCCATTCTGTGTATCTGCAACTTTTGCATCTACTTTTGTCTGCTGAGCTTCTCTATACTTAAAGAAATCCATAGCTACCTGCGGGAAAAGTGCGTATGTCAGCACATCTTCATCCTGCTGAATCCACCGTTCACATTCTTTTCGAAGTGTATCCAGCTCATTTGGAAGTAAATCTGCCGGACGGCATGTGATAACTTCAGCATCCTCACCAATGACCTTTTTCTGTACTTCCGGATTAAATGGTTTTGCAGTGGCTCCGTATTTTCCTGATAATACATCTTTTGTCTCCTTTGTAGCCATCTTGTAACGCTCTCCCATCAGCACATTGAATACAGCCTGCGTACCCACAATTTGAGAAGATGGTGTAACAAGCGGCGGCTCACCGAGGTCTTTCCGCACACGCGGAACTTCCTCCAGAACTTCATAAAATTTATCCTCTGCTCCCTGTTCTTTCAACTGTGAAGTCAGATTAGAAAGCATTCCTCCCGGTACCTGATAGAGAAGTGTTTTGATATTGACACCAAGATTCTTTGGATTTAAAAGTCCTGAATCCAGAGCTTCATCACGAATCGGTCTGAAATAATCTGCAATTTCTGCAAGCAGGTTCTGATCCAGTCCCGTGTCATATGGTGTTCCCTTGAATGTTTCAACCATAACTTCTGTTGCAGGCTGGGAAGTTCCCAATGCAAACGGGGATATTGCAGTATCAATGATATCCGCCCCGGCTTCTATTGATTTTAGATAGGTCATAGATGCCACTCCGGAGGTATAATGTGTATGCATTTCAATCGGAATCTGCACAGCCTCTTTTAATGCTGTCACAAGCTCTGTTGCCTGATATGGACAAAGCAGACCCGCCATATCTTTCACACAGATAGAGTTTGCTCCCATATCTTCAATTCTCTTAGCAAGATCCACCCAGTATTCCAGCGTGTAAGCATCACCCAGCGTATAGGACATTGCCACCTGAGCATGCGCTTTCTCTTTATTAGCCGCTGTTACTGCTGTCTGCAGGTTACGAATATCGTTCATACAATCAAAAATACGAATAATATCAATTCCATTTGCTGCAGATTTTTGTACAAAATATTCTACTACATCATCTGCATATGGACGGTATCCAAGGATATTCTGTCCACGGAATAACATCTGCAGTTTTGTATTTTTGAATCCATCGCGGAATTTTCGCAGTCTGTCCCACGGATCCTCATGCAGGAAACGAAGAGATGCATCAAATGTTGCTCCACCCCAGCATTCTACTGCATGATAGCCGACTTTATCCATCTTCTCAACGATAGGCATCATCTGTTCTGTTGTCATTCTTGTAGCAATCAGAGATTGATGCGCATCCCGCAGGATAGTTTCTGTTATTTTAATTGGTTTCTTTTCGATTTCTGCCATTTTTACTCTCCTCCATTATTATTTCACACCAAAAATTGCCATGAATGCACCGGCTACTACTGCAGTACCGATTACACCCGCAACGTTTGGTCCCATCGCATGCATCAGCAGGAAGTTTGTAGGATCTGCCTCCGCGCCAACCTTCTGGGAAACACGAGCCGCCATCGGAACAGCAGATACACCCGCAGAACCAATCAGTGGATTCACTTTGCCTTTTGTCGCCCAGCACATTAATTTGCCGAATAATACTCCTGCTGCTGTACCAAACGCAAAAGCAATCAGACCGAGAATTACAATTTTAATTGTATCCCAGTTCAGAAATGCTTCTGCACTTGTAGTTGCACCTACGGAAGTACCCAGCAGGATAACTACGATGTACATCAATGCATTAGAGGCTGTTTCTGTCAGCTGCCTTACAACACCAGATTCCTTGAACAAGTTCCCAAGCATCAGCATACCCACCAGAGGTGCTGTTGTAGGCAGAATCACGCACACTACAATAGTAACAATAATCGGAAACAGAATTCTTTCCAATTTAGAAACCGGTCTTAACTGCTCCATTTTAATCTTACGCTCTTTCTCTGTCGTAAGAAGTTTCATAATTGGCGGCTGGATAATTGGTACCAGAGACATGTAAGAATATGCCGCCACCGCAATCGGCCCTAGAATCGACGTCTGCTGCAATTTACCTGCAAGGAAAATGGATGTCGGTCCGTCTGCTCCACCAATAATGGAAATCGCTGCTGCTGCTTTGTCTGAAAATCCCATTGCCATAGCTCCCAGATAAGCGGCAAAGATACCAAACTGTGCAGCTGCACCAAGAAGAAAACTCTTCGGATTGGCAATCAAAGGTCCAAAATCTGTCATTGCACCGACACCAAGGAAAATCAGGGACGGCAGGATAGACCATTCATCCAGGAGATAGAAATAATACAATAACCCTCCTGTTCCGTTTGAAGCGTCTTCCGGATGAACCATAATATCCGGGTATATATTTACCAGAAGCATACCAAAAGCAATCGGAACTAACAACAGCGGCTCGAAGCCATGTCTAATTGCTAAATACAGGAAAACACATGCAACTGCAATCATAATCAGATTGCCGACTGTTAAATTCATAAATGCAGTCTGTTCCACGAGATTTCCCAGTGTAGTTGAAATGTATTCCATTTGTCAAACCTCCTAGTTTACTAGTTTAATGTGGCCAATACTGCTCCTGCTTCTACTGCATCGCCTACTGCCACATCAATGCTAGCAACTGTTCCGTCTTCCGGAGCCACTACCGGAATCTCCATCTTCATGGCTTCCACAGTTACGATTGGGTCTCCGGCTTTTACTGTCTGGCCTACACTTGAATCAATGCTGAATACTTTGCCTGCTGCTCCGGCCTTCACCTGAACACTTCCTGCACCGGCTGCCGATGCCGCTTTCGGTGCTGCCGGTGCAGCAGCTGGAGCTTTCGGCGCTGCCGGTACTGCGCTCTGTGCTGCCGGTGCTGCTCCCACTCCCACTCCTTTTTCTTCCACGGTTACATCATATACATTTCCATTCACAGTAATTGTGTAATTCTTCATCCTTTAAATCCTCCTGATTAACTCCATTTATTTAATTTTCTTCTCTTGATAGAACGAACAATAAACCCATCTGCAGAAGTGCCTTCCGCCGCTGCAATTGCGGCTGTAATCACCGCTACAAGCTCCGTATCATCAACTTTGGCCGTCGCTTCTTCTGCCTCTGCTTTTGGCTCTTCCTTCAAAACTTCTGCCTCTTCTACTGCTTTGTTCTTTTTAAATTTCGCTTCAATTACAGGTATATACTTGAACAGAGAAATAATAAATGAAATGAAAATCAACACAATGAATACGGTTCCCATACCAAGAATAGTATTCAGTCCTGCTTTTTCCAAAATCTCTGCCGTTGTATAATGTGCACTGACAGTCATACTGTCCATATTCATATCTTCATCAAAGGCAAATACAATTGATGCCGTTTTGTCTGCATATTCTGCCTCTGTACTGACGGAAATACCTCTACTTGTCATTTCAGCACGGAACTCTCCGCACGTTTCAAATTCACCGCACTCCGTCTCAGCTGCTTTCCATGCTTCAATCATAGCCAGAAAATTATCGGATTCGATTGGAAGCCCTGAGTTTAACAAAGTGAGATTCAATTCCAAATCTGACATACTTTCAAAATTTTCAAAATCGCTCTCTGTCATTTGGCTGAAACTGCTGACAATTGCTCCCGCATAGGATATCAGTGTATCTTCATTGTAATCCGCGGTATCTGCCTTGCTGCATCCCGTAATGCTAAAAATGAGAGCCAAGGCAAGTATCATTAAACTTATTTTTTTCTTCAATTCGCCTCACCTCACTAAACCGTACCGTGTTTTTTA
>CASERA010000223.1 GCA_949290175.1 uncultured Ruminococcus sp. | reverse complement strand
GATGTATCAATATGCCGTTGGATCAGGCAGCCGCTTTGTATGACATGATTAGTGTGGGAACACCAGTAGTTGTTCATTATTAAATCAAATAGAATAGCGTAAAATAAAAAGGGCGGCGCGGAGCCCTTTTTATTTTCCGTAGGGATTTTTCCAAATCCAGAAAGCGGCAATAATTCCAATTATGTATAAAATATTCACGAGAATTGTAGGATTGTCTTTCAATAAAAAGATAATAGCTACAATGGCAGCCAGAGAAATCGTAAGCTGAAAGGCTGTCAGAATCCGTTTTTCCTTTGCTTCCTTTGCTTTTTGTAAAAATTCAAGTCGTTTTTGCTCCAGTGTAAGATATTCCATAAGCTGTTCATCGTTTATTCTTGAAAGAATCCACTGATCCCTGGAAAAACCAGAATCATTTGACCGGAAACGAAAAAAATTTCTACCGGCTTTTTTCTCTCCGGAAAAATCAGCATCCTTCTGCGGTTCACCTGAGGGTGCACCAGAATCTGGTTCAGGCTTTGAAGCAGTGGATTCATGTGTTTCCGGAGACGCGGATGTGGCAGTCTCTGTTGTTGTATCTACATTTCCTTCTACATATTCTTCATTTGTAATAATTGATTCATTGGACACAGATTTATCCTCCGTATTTTTTCTTTTATAATAACAGTTTCTGTAAGAAAAGTAAAGAAAGCGAGGTTGATTAGTTGACTTTTTATAGTCATGCTTATACACTAAAATAGTTGTAAAAAATGAAGCTGTGAAAGGAACGTATATATTTATGTATGAGTTACTGAAAAAAGACGGACTGGCAAAACGAGGACGTTTGCATACGGTTCATGGGGTGATTGAGACTCCGGTGTTTATGAACGTAGGAACGGCAGCTGCAATTAAGGGGGCAGTTTCTACAGATGATTTAAGAGGAATCAAAACACAGGTGGAGTTGTCTAATACTTATCATCTACATGTGCGTCCCGGAGATAAGGTAATAAAGAAGATGGGAGGACTGCACAAATTTATGAATTGGGATAAGCCGATTTTAACAGATTCCGGCGGATTCCAGGTATTTTCTCTAGCGGGACTAAGAAAAATCAAAGAAGAGGGGGTGCGCTTTAATTCCCATATAGACGGACGAAAAATATTTATGGGACCAGAAGAAAGTATGCAGATTCAGTCTAACCTGGCTTCTACGATTGCGATGGCATTTGACGAATGTCCTTCCAGTGTGGCGGATAGGAAATATATGAGAGATTCCGTGGAAAGAACTACCAGATGGTTAAAACGGTGTAAAACAGAGATGGAACGATTGAATGCTCTTCCAGACACAATTAACCCGAAACAGATGTTGTTTGGTATCAATCAAGGAGGGGTTTATGAAGATATCCGTATTGAACATGCAAAGCACATTGTAGAATTAGATTTGGAGGGTTATGCAATCGGAGGTCTTGCAGTAGGGGAAAGTCATGAAGAGATGTATCGCATTCTGGATGCAGTTGTGCCTTATCTTCCGAAAGAGAAGCCTACTTATTTAATGGGAGTAGGTACTCCGGTAAACATTCTGGAAGCTGTCGACAGAGGAGTTGATTTTTTTGACTGCGTTTATCCAAGCCGGAATGGACGTCATGGTCATGTGTATACGAATTATGGCAAATTGAATTTATTTAACTCTCAGTATGAGTTAGATGACCGGCCGATTGAAGAGGGATGTCAGTGTCCGGCATGCAGAAGTTATAGCAGAGCATATATCCGTCATCTGCTGAAAGCAAAAGAGATGCTTGGCATGAGGTTGTGTGTCCTGCATAACTTGTATTTTTATAATACGATGATGGAAGAAATCAGGGCAGCAATTGAATCGGGAGAGTACAAGTCATATAAAAAGAAAAAGATAGAAAGTATGACGATGCATAAATAGATGGAATTACAACTTTAATTGCGGATTTTATAGAAAATCTACTTGAAGTATCGGTTCTTTTTGTGTATGATAAGATTATTGTCGGAGATAGTAGTTAGGAGGAAGAAAATACAATGAATAGTTTATTAGCGGCAAGTGGAGATACTGGTATGTTAGGGGTTATTTTAATTTATGTAGTAGTAATCGGTGGAATGTGGTTCTTGTTGATGCGTCCCCAGAAAAAAGAGCAGAAGAGACTGCAGGCGATGCTTGCCACCATGGAAGTCGGAGATACAGTATTGACTACAAGTGGTTTTTATGGAGTCATTATTGATATTACAGATGATGATGTTATTGTTGAGTTTGGAAATAATAAGAATTGCCGTATTCCCATGCAGAAAGCTGCAATCGCACAGATTGAAAAGCCGAATGCGGAATAGGCAAAACAGTAAAGAGTGTCATTTCATGACCAATATCTGGTCGTGAACGGCACTCTTTTATTGTATGGGAAAGACATATATGTAAAAAAATATTAGAGTGCTCTCGGTTTTTAACACTTTTATGTGGTAAAGGGTTGAAACGAAAGGAAAAATGAGGTATGATTTAAACTAGTATTTTTATATTTGGAAGGAAGATTTATATGAGGTTGAATATTGGAGTAATCAAAGGAGATGGAATTGGTCCGGAAATTGTAACCGAAGCAATGAAAGTCCTGGATAAAGTGGGAAACGTTTATGGACACGAATGCAATTATACACAGCTTTTAATGGGAGGAGCGTCGATAGATGTTCACGGAGTCCCTTTAACAG
>CASERA010000222.1 GCA_949290175.1 uncultured Ruminococcus sp. | reverse complement strand
AGCAAAGCTTTCATGCAATTCGTGTTAAATTTTCAAGGTACAAACAAAATCATATATTAATTAACGTGTCTTTTGACACCCTAATCTGGACAGACAAAAGCACAGGCAACACAGATTGTTCTGAATGCGGTAAAGGAGAATGATTTGGATGCATCTGTTGTATTTCCTACTGGAATCTGCGGACCAAATGATTTTGCAAACGGACCGGTCAGTTCATTTCTGATTGACTATATTGAAGAGAAGATGCCAATGGGAATCGAAGGATATTTCAATGCAGTTGATGTCCGCGATTTGGCAGATGGCTGTATTGCATGTACAGAAAAGGGAAGAAAAGGCGAAGGATATATTATGGGAAATGAGCTGGTTTCTATGAGAGAGATGTTTGATCTTGTTTCTAAAATCAGCGGGTGTAAGAATGTAAAGACGATTCTGCCAATTGGTATTGCAAAATTGTTGGGAAAGTGCTGTGATTTAGCAGGAAAGATTACAGGAAAACCGGGAAGGATGACTTCTTTTGCGGTATATAATATGGCACGCAATAACAATTTCTCTTATGAAAAAGCGGAAAAAGAATTGGGATATAAAGTACGTCCGTTTGCAAGAACGATGCAGGAAGAAATTGGATGGATGTATAATGAGGGGATGATTTCTCTGAAAGATGGTGCTCGTGTAAATTGGAGTGCAAAAGAGGTATAGGGGGAAAGTCCAAGATGAAGAATGTATGTGTGATTACAGGCGGCGGAAGTGGAATGGGACTGGAAACCGCTAAAATACTCGGGAAAGAGAACTATGTGATTATTTGTGGAAGGACTGTGGGGAAACTGGAGTCGGCAATCCGAAAACTACAGGAAGAAGGAATAGAGGCAGAGGCATTTCCCTGTGATGTATCTGACAGAGAATCGGTACACAAACTTGCTGTCCATGCCAGAGAACTGGGGAAAATCACAGGAGTAATCCATGCTGCCGGAATGTCTCCTCATATGGATGATGCAAGAAAGATTATGGAGACAAACGCATTGGGAACGATTTATGTTAACGAGGAGTTCTATGAAGTCATGGAAGCCGGTTCTTGTCTGATAGATGTTGCGTCTATGGCAGGATATCTTCTTCCCAAACTGATCATGCCAAAGAAAAGTTATCCGTTAAGCAGGACGGACAAAGAGAAGTTTATGCAAAAGATGATGGCGAGAGTAAAGCTTTTGCCGAAAAAGCATCATTCAGATGTGGCATATGGGATTTCTAAAAATTTTGTCATCTGGTATGCAGCGACAGATGCCATGAAATTTGGACAAAAGGGAATCCGTGTACTGTCTGTTTCACCGGGAAATTTTGAAACTCCGATGGGAGAACTGGAAAAAGAAGAAGCTTCTACATATCTGAAATATTGTGCAATTAAGAAATTTGGAGATCCGAAAGAGATTGCAGAACTGCTGGCATTTGCTGCAGGTCCTAAGCCGGCCTTTTTGACCGGCGTGGATATCCTGATGGATGGAGGATGTGTTGCAGGTAAGACTTTGATAAAATAGGAATTTGATTATTCCTTCAGTGGAAGCCGTACCGTAAACACACTTCCTTTCCCGGGAGTGCTGTCAACGGTAATGTTTCCATTGCAAAGTTCTACAATCCGATGGACAATGGAAAGGCCGAGACCGAGCCCTTTGCTGCTGCGGGAAACATCACCCTGATAATACTTATCGAAAATATGTGATGACGTCTCGGCAGTCATTCCGATACCGGAATCATGGACGGAAATACAGGCGCAGCCTTCTTCCAGAATAAGAGATACAAGTATAGTCCCGTGCTCAGGAGTGTATCGGATTGCATTATTGAGCAGATTGAGCCATACCTGTTTCATTAGATTTTCATTTCCATAGAATTGAATTGGAACTAAATCTGCTGAAATATCAATTTGTTTATTTTCACAGGCAGCAGACAAAAGGGCAATGCAGTCACGAAGCTGTGCATCCAGTTTATAGAATTTCTTTTCTGTAATGACCTCCTGCGTATCCAATTTGGAAAGAAAAATTGTATTATTGGCATGACTGGCAAGGCGTTCGGATTCTTCTGCGATAATGCGTGAATAGAGCAGACGGTCTTCTTCTGAAATATCGGAGTCCTGAAGAAGTTCTGCAAAGCCTTTGATGGATGTAATCGGTGTTTTGAATTCATGAGAAAAATTATTGACGAAATCCGAACGAAGCATTTCCGTATTTGAGAGTTCTTCCGCCAGAGTATTAAAGCTCTCCGCCATTTCTCTGCTGAACCGGTCTCCTCCCGGATGAAGCCTCACCCTGTAATCGCCCTCCGCCAGTCT
>CASERA010000221.1 GCA_949290175.1 uncultured Ruminococcus sp. | reverse complement strand
TCGACCAACTTGTCTTTCACCTCGAATGCGCTCATCTCGGGCTTCAAGTCGTAAGTGGCCACCTTAGGCGACGGGACAAGTATGCGGTCCTCACCTTCAAACGGAGCTTCGCGCCCACCGTTGAAGAAGAATGTCACATGTGCATACTTTTCTGTCTCAGCAATACGTGCCTGTGTCATATTATTTGCTGCAAGAAATTCACCAAATGTATTTGTGATTTCTTCTTTTACAAATGCAACCATTTTGTTTTCGATTGTTACATCGTATTCTGTAAAACATACGAAAACTGTTTTAATTCTTTCGCCTCTGTTAAATCCTTCAAAGTTGTCATCACAGAATGTTCTTGTAATCTCTCTTGCTCTGTCCGGACGGAAGTTAAAGAAAATTACGGAGTCCCCATCTTTGATTGTCACAACCGGAGCCCCGTCTTTTACAATTACCATTGGCTCCACAAATTCATCTGTCTTCCCAGCATCATAAGAGGCCTGGATTCCTGCCGTTGCGGAATCTGATATTACACCTTCACCCTTTGCCAGCGCATTATATGCTTTTTCTACCCGATCCCAGCGATTATCTCTGTCCATTGCATAATAACGACCCGAAACACTTGCAACTTCTCCAACGCCGATTTCTTTCATCTTCGCTTCCAGCTGCTCTACGTATCCCTTTCCTGATGCAGGAGGTGTATCTCGTCCATCCAGGAAACAGTGTACATATACTTTTTCCACACCCTGTCTCTTTGCCAGCTCTAAAAGACCATAAATATGTTCGTTATGGCTGTGTACACCACCATCAGATACCAGTCCCATCATATGAAGTGCAGTATTATTCTCTTTTGCATTTCTGCATGCTTCTACCAGAGCTTTATTTTCAAAGAAATCTCCATCCTGAATTGATTTTGTAATCTTAGTCAGTTCCTGATATACAATACGACCTGCACCCATATTCAGATGCCCTACTTCAGAGTTTCCCATCTGCCCCTCCGGAAGACCTACTGCCATTCCACTTGCATTTCCTTTTACAAATGGATACTCTGCCATCAGTTTGTCCATAACAGGAGTTTTTCCTTCTGCCACAGCATTTCCTTCTATAGTATCATTCAGACCATATCCATCTAATATCATCAATACGGTTGGTTTCTTACTCATATCCATATCTCCTTTTATCTTCTAATGTTCTCATATTCTAATTACGTAACTTATTGTAACCGTTTTTCCCCGATTTTGCAAATATATTTCTATATGATTGTCTCTGCTTCCTTTTTATGAATAGACATTTCTTCAAACACCTTGTGTATTTCCGGGAATGAACGCTTTAAAGAGACAGGTTTTCCTTCCCTATTTAGGAAACAATGTTGACTTTCCCCTGTACAGCGAACTTCTCCTGTCTCCTTATCTTTAATTGTGTAAGACAATGTCATCTTTATTCCGTTATAAGATACTACTTTTATATCTATCAGCACAACATCTGAATAACGGGTCATTGCCCTGTACTCAGCATTCACTGCCAATACTGGGCTGATTACTCCACATGCCTCCATCTCTTTATATCCGAATCCAACTTCTTCTAGAATAAAAGTACGCGCTTCCTCAAACCACCGGATGTAGTTTGAATGATGTACGATTCCCATCTGATCGGTTTCGTAATACTGTACTTTGTGTTCATATGACTTTATTTTCTGCATAACAAATCCCCTTTCCCCCTTATTTCCTATGCTTTTGCTTCGATGCGATAAAATTAGGCAGAGATACTGAACATCAATATCTCTGCCTGTAAGGGGAAGCCTTAAACTTTCTATAAACTCTTATTTGTAATTTACGATTTTACCGAAATCAGCTTTCAGAGATGCTCCTCCAACAAGTCCTCCATCAATATCTGCCTGTGCAAATAATTCTGGAGCTGTCGCAGCATTTACAGAACCGCCATACTGGATACGGATTGCTTCTGCAGTAGCTTCATCATAAATTTCAGCAATACACTCACGAATTCCTTTACAAACTTCCTGAGCCTGTTCTGTTGTTGCTGTCTTACCTGTTCCAATCGCCCAGATTGGCTCGTAAGCGATAACAGCTGTTTTAGCCTGATCAGCTGTAACATTCTGGAATCCAACTTTTACCTGCTGGCGAATGAAATCCATTGTCACACCCTGTTCTCTCTGCTCTAATGACTCTCCACAGCACATAATCGGTGTGATACCGTGTTCAAACGCTTTCAGCATTTTTTTATTCACATCTTCGTTTGTCTCTCCAAAGTAATCTCTTCGCTCAGAGTGTCCTAATACTACATATTTAACACCTGCATCTACAAGCATTGCCGGAGAAATTTCTCCTGTATAAGCTCCACTCTCTTCGAAGTACATATTTTCTGCTCCAACCTGGATATTTGTTCCTTTCACTGCCTCAACAACCGGTACAATATCAATAGCCGGTACGCAGAATACTACGTCAACTTCTTCGTTTGCCACTAATGGTTTTAACTCTTCTACCAATGCAACTGCTTCACTTGGAGTTTTATTCATCTTCCAGTTACCTGCAATAATTTTCTTCCTTGCCATATCTCTCACTCTTTCCTGTATTTTCATACAACATTTTATTCAAAATCTGTCCACATCAGATACTCTATCTTCGGTTTGCTTTCGCTAAGCTTTCTTCTTGAATGTTCACCTTGCTAGGCTCGAAAACACCTTGCCAAGCGCGGTGAACTAAGTAAACGCTAACCTCAAGCTGCACCTTCGGTTTGCTTTCGCTAAGCTTTTTACTTATCGTTAGCAGCCGCTACTCCTGGAAGTTCTTTTCCTTCAAGGAATTCCAGAGATGCTCCACCTCCGGTAGAGATGTGTGTCATTTTATCTCCGTATCCAAGCTGATTTACAGCTGCTGCAGAATCTCCACCACCGATGATTGTTACAGCATCTGTCTCAGCAAGTGCTTTTGCAACAGTTTCTGTTCCATTTGCAAAGTTTGGCATTTCGAAGCAGCCCATCGGTCCATTCCATACTACTGTCTTAGCTGTCTTCACTGTCTCTGCATATAATTTAGCTGTTTCAGGTCCGATATCCAGTCCCATCCATCCTTCAGGGATTTCTGCCTGAGGAACTACTTTGATGTTTGCATCGTTAGAGAATTCATCAGCCACAACTGCATCTACCGGAAGAAGTAGTTTCACACCTTTTGCCTTTGCTTTTTCAACCATATCAAGAGCATACTGGCAGTAATCTTCCTCTAACAAAGATTTTCCAACGCTTCCGCCCTGAGCTTTGCTGAATGTGAAGCACATTCCTCCTCCGATAATCAATGTATCTACTTTATCAAGTAGGTTTTCAATTACAGAAATCTTGCTGGATACTTTAGATCCTCCAAGAATTGCAACAAATGGTCTTTCCGGATTTTCTACTGCATTTCCAAGGAAATCGATTTCTTTCTGCATCAGGTATCCAACTACAGCTGTATCAACATACTTTGTAACACCTACATTAGAGCAGTGTGCTCTGTGAGCTGTTCCGAATGCATCGTTTACAAACACATCACATAAAGAAGCAAGTTCTTTAGAGAATACCTCTCCGTTCTTTGTTTCTTCTGCTCTATAACGTGTATTTTCCAGAAGAACAATATCTCCGTCATTCATGGCATCTACTGCTGCTTTTGCATTTGGTCCTACTACTTCAGAATCTGCTGCAAATTTTACTTCCTGACCAAGTAATTCAGAAAGTCTTACCGCAACTGGAGCGAGGGATAATTCCGGTTTTGGTTCTCCCTTTGGTTTTCCAAGGTGAGAGCAAAGGATAACTTTTCCTCCGTCCGCAACTAATTTTTTAATTGTTGGAAGAGCTGCTACCAGACGGTTTTCATCTGTAATCTTTCCATCAATCAACGGAACGTTGAAGTCACATCTTACAAGCACTCTTTTCCCTTTTACATTGATATCATCTACTGATTTTTTGTTAAGCATTATCATTGCCTCCCTTTTGATTATTCTATCCGTAAAATTTTATTGTATAGAAAAACTTTCACGTGGCAAGGTCTTTCTTATACAATAAAAGGGTCCGGTCCAACTAAGACCGGACCCTTTGTGAGTCTATTTTCAGAGATTAATCCAATCGATTAAATTTTCTAAGCCTCGACTTACAGTAATGTTCCGAAGTGTTTGATTGTTCTTACCATCTGGCTTGTGTAAGAATTTTCATTGTCATACCAAGAAACAACCTGTACTTCTGTTGTTCCATTCTCTAATGGAAGTACCATTGTCTGTGTAGCATCGAATAAAGAACCAAATCTCATTCCTACGATATCACTGGATACGATTTCATCTGTGTTGTATCCGAAAGATTCGTTAGATGCTGCTTTCATAGCTTCATTAATCTGATCAACTGTTACATTGCCTTCAACAACTGCTGTCAGGATTGTTGTAGAACCTGTTGGTGTTGGAACACGCTGAGCAGATCCGATTAATTTTCCATTCAGTTCCGGGATAACCAGACCGATTGCTTTTGCTGCACCTGTGCTGTTAGGAACAATGTTGCAAGCTGCTGCACGAGATCTTCTTAAGTCACCTTTTCTCTGTGGTCCATCAAGTGTCATCTGATCACCTGTGTAAGCGTGAATTGTGCACATGATACCAGATTTGATTGGTGCAAGGTCATTCAGTGCTTTAGCCATTGGTGCTAAACAGTTTGTTGTACAAGAAGCTGCAGAAATTACTGTATCTTCTGCTTTT
>CASERA010000220.1 GCA_949290175.1 uncultured Ruminococcus sp. | reverse complement strand
TCCAATCACATGACCAAGTACAATTGCCAGCAGACCTTTCTGAAATCCCAGAGAAGCCAGATAAGTACCAGTCAGGATTTCCGCTATGGATACGCCTGCACCAAACCAGATCAGCCCGTTTTCAAATACAGAGGTTCGCTTTGTCTCCATTTCTAGTCCTCCCCCGCTTCTTTTACATATTTTCCAGTAATGGCAAACCCATGGTTCATAGGGCCGCTGCCTTTTCCCAAATTCAGCATGGCACCCAGAGCACCGGAAATATAGTCCTTTGCCCGCTCCACAGAAGTGTCCATATCAAACCCTTTTGCCAGGTTCGATGCAATGGCACTGGATAATGTACAGCCAGTACCATGGGTATTCGGATTGTCAATCCGTTTTCCATAAAACCATCTTGCTTCTTTGTTTCGGTAAAGCAGATCGTTTGCATCATTGAGCTGATGTCCTCCTTTAAGCAGAACCGCACAATGATAAGTATTGCTGATCTTCTCCGCTGCTTTTCTCATATCGTCTTCTGTCTGAATTTTCATCCCGGACAATACTTCTCCTTCCGGGATATTGGGAGTCAGTACAGAAGCCATGGGGAACAGTTTCTTTTTCAAGGTTTCGATAGCGTCTCCACTAATCAGTTTTGCTCCGCTGGTAGCCACCATAACCGGGTCTACCACAATATTTTCTGCATGATACTCTTTGAGTTTCTCTGCGATTACGGTTATGAGTTCTGAAGAAGAGACCATTCCAATCTTTACTGCATCTGGGCGGATATCTGTAAAAATACAGTCCAGCTGCTCCTTCAAAAATTCTGCTGTTGCTTCCATAATTCCTGTTACACCGGTCGTATTCTGTGCAGTCAGGGCGGTAATCGCACTCATGGCAAATACGCCATTTGCGGTCATCGTCTTGATGTCTGCCTGAATGCCGGCACCTCCGCTGGAATCGCTTCCAGCGATTGTCAATGCTGTTTTCATTCTGTCTTTCATTCCTTTCTTCTTAAGCATTTCCTTAATAATTCTGTCTCTTCCAGGGTACTCAAATACAGGTCTGCGGTTTTTCGAATCTGCTCCTGTTCTGTATTTGCCGGATCATATACGCCTACGGTTCGAAATCCGGCCTTTTTTGCTGTTTCCAAAGCATGCAGTGCGTCTTCAAATACCAAGGTTTCTCCTGGAAAGCTGCCCATTCTCCGGGCTGCCTCCAAATAAATATCCGGCTTTTCTTTTCCTGCTCCAACTTCCGAACAAGTCAGAATATCGGCAAACATATCTGCCGCACCCAGCCGTTTCAAAGCTGTTGTCACGCAGTCCCGGCTGCTGGATGTGGCTGCTGCAAATGGAATCTGCTTTTCCTGCAGCATTTTAAGAAGACGGGCAGCTCCCGGTTTGAAAGGAGCCTCCTTTTCATAGAACTGCTGTACTTCCTGACAAATTCCCTCCAGAACTTCTTCCCGATTTGCAGACAGCGGATACTGAGAGATTAAATAATCCGCACCTGCTTCCATACTCATCGGAAACAGGATTTCGGAAAGATTAGGCTCCGGAGTAATTCCTCTTTGCAGCAGATATCGCTCTCCTGCATGTTCCCAGATGGGCATGGAATCTAACAGTGTACCGTCAATATCAAAAATTACTCCCCGGATCATGAATTCACCATTTTCAGCGTGCGTTCTTTCAGCTGTTTCGCTGCCTTTTCGATATCTTTCCGGGCAAAGAGTGCACTGATTACAGCAATCCCGCAGATTCCGCTGCCAGACAGTGTCTGCACATTTTCCGCTGTAATTCCGCCAATGGCAATGACCGGAATAGAAACTGCCTGACAGATATCTTTTAATACCTGATGATCCACTTCCACTGCATCTGCCTTGGAACCGGTAGGAAACACTGCCCCGACTCCCAGGTAATCTGCCCCGTGAGCCTCTGCCAGTTTTGCCTGCTCTACCGTCTGAGCAGAAACCCCGATGATCTTGTCCGGTCCCAGTTTGGCACGGACCTCTCTGGTTTCCATATCACTCTGACCTATATGAACCCCGTCCGCATCAATCTCCTTTGCAATTCCTACGTTGTCATTAATCACAAATGGGACGTGATAGTGTTTGCACAGTTTCTGAATCTCCCTGGCCTCCTCCAGAAACGCTTTTTCATCCAATTGTTTTTCCCGAAGTTGAATAAATGTGGCTCCGCCTTTTAAAGCGGCTTCCACCTGCTCATACAGAGTAGAATCTCCTATCCAGCTTCGGTCCGTCACCGCATAGAGCAGCAAATCCTTTTTATCGCAATTCATACTTTGCACCCCTTTCCAATTCTTCTCCTCTCAAATTATAAATCGCATCAATAATCCGGTTTCGGTAAGTGGAATTTCCATCCCCCTCCTGCATCCGTTCAAACCCCATTTCACCTGCTAATCCCATGGCGCATACACTGGCTGCTGCGGCTTCCAGCAGATGCTCTGGATTAGCGACCAGATAAGCTGTCATCATTCCGGAAAGCTGGCAGCCGGTTCCTGTAATTTTTCCCATTTCCAGACGACCGTTGCGGATGACATAACAGGTATCTGCATTCGCTACAAGGTCAATAGCTCCAGTTACAGCAATGATCGAACCTGTCTCAGATGCAAACTGTTTTACAAATTTCACGGATTTGTCCAGATTCTCTTCTGTCACCGCATCTGCCACATCTGCATCCACACCTCTCGTGGTTCCGCCGCCAAGTGCCAGTGTTTTTATTTCGGAAATATTTCCACGAATCACAGTCAACTCCAGCTCTTTCATCAAATTCAGCGCTGTATTGGTCCGCAGAGAGCTTGCTCCTGCTCCCACTGGATCCAAAAGCACCGGATGTCCCAGCTCATTGGCTCTCTTTCCCGCCCGGAACATCCCTTCAATACTGGTTTTATGAAGTGTCCCGATGTTGATGTTCAGTCCGCCGCAGATAGAAGTAATATCCTCCACATCTTCTGCTTCATCTGACATAATCGGACTTCCCCCACATGCCAGAATGATATTTGCCACATCGTTTACTGTGACATAGTTGGTAATATTGTGTACCAGAGGCACCGTTTTTCTCACCTGTTCCAAATATTCTTTCATGGTCAAATCTCCCTTTCTTTCATTCATCTGATCAGATCCTGCTTTTATCCGCAATCAAAAAAATCAGGTTCGGAGTTCTTTTCCGCCCTGATTTTTCAAAATAGTTCGGCAGGTTCTGCCGTCCTGCGCTTTTTTTATTTTCGCTGTACGTATTCCCGCATAAGAAAACGGGCATACCAAAGAGGTATACCCGCTATCAGCGTCTTTTTTTCCTACGTTGGCATTATCCAAATCAGGTTCCGGGTCGAAGCGATATCAGCTTCCTCTCAGCCTGCTTTCTACGCAAGCTCCCCATCTATTTATTATGAATCTATTATACGTTTATTTTTTTCAGATTGCAACCTTTTTCTCCAGCAATCATGCAGCACTTTCTTTGATGTTTCCCAGATAGACGTCAAAAATCTTCATCTTCTTCATTGCGGTCACAAGCACAATGGCCAGAATCGTTCCGCCGCAGCTAGATACAAAGAATGGAAGCACAAATCCAAATACTGCACTCTTACTGCCCATCAAAAGTGTAGCTACCGGGTAACTTAAAAATCCTCCAATCATAGAGGTTCCGAATAGTTCTCCCACATAGGCAAACGGAAGGTGTTTCCCATACTTGTATAAAAGTCCCGCGAGCAGTGCTCCGCACATAGATCCCGGAAATGCCAGCAGTGTACCGGTACCCACCAGATTGCGCAAAAGACTGGTAACAAATGCCGTGCCAACTGCATAACCAGGTCCTAAGAATACTGCGCCTAAGATATTAATAAAATGCTGAATCGGGGCGCACTTGGATGCACCTACCGGGATGGAAAGCGGGGAACAAACGATGCCGACCGCTACCAGGATTCCCGCAAGTGCAAGCTTTCTTACATTGACGTTTCTCTTGTTGTCTCTCATATAGAGTCCTCCTGTGATAACGGTCAATACTTACTGGTATCCTCTCACTCCGGAACACGGATTCCCTCGCTTCTGTTTTCAAATATGAAAATCCGGGGCGGCGCTCCCCACCCGGAAAAAGGCTTTTAAGTTTTCCAAACAATATATTAGCAAACTCTTCTTTTTGTTTCAAGTTTATTTTTCTTCCTGACTGACTCCTATCATTTTTAAATCTGCTTTTCCATCATCACACATTTAAACTCTCCGTCTCCGGATACTTTAGTATAATCAGGAACATATCCTAATTTCTCATAGAATCCCGCCGAAGCTACTCTGGAATTAATCAGTATCTTTCTGACACCATTTTCCCTCATCCAGTTTTCTGCTTCTATGATTCCTGCCTTTCCGTAGTGCTTCCCACGGTAATCTTCCAAGGTGGCTACACGCTCAATCTTTCCTGTTGTTTCATCAATATAATGCAGACGGCAGGTTGAAACGGGATGATTTCCGTCCAGCACTAAAATATATCTGTCCTCCGGCGTATCCTCTGCAAACTCTCCCTCCAAAGGAATCTGAAAGCCTCTGCACATGGCTTCCGTTCTGACATAATGCACTCCTGCACGCTGCCACTCTTCCGTCACTCTGATCACATTCATTTCTCCACCTGTCCTTTCTGAATCAGATAAAATACTCTGGTTCTTCCATCCGGCTGATCGTGGATAGGAATTTCCGTACTCTGTCATTTTTCGGATTATAAAATACTTCTTTTGGAGTTCCATCTTCCAGGATTCTTCCATTATCAAGAAATATCACTCTGGTTGCAACATTCTTTACGAAACTCATCTCATGGGATACCATCAGCATTGTATACCCTTCACTTGCCGCCTTCTTTATAGTGTCCAGCACCTCCCCGACCAACTCCGGATCCAGTGCCGAGGTAGGTTCATCCAGCAACAGTAACCGGGGTTCCATAGCCAGGGCCCTGGCTATGGCTACCCTCTGCTGCTGTCCACCGGACATATGTCTCAGGTAATGGTTGGCGTGATCAAGGAGTCCTACATTTTTCAGCTGCTCTCTTGCAGCATTCCTGGCCTCTTTTTTCCCAATCTTCTTTACAACCAGCAGGCCTTCCATCACATTTTCCAGTGCGGTCTTTTTTGCAAACAAGTTAAAGTTCTGAAATACCATACTTGTCTTCTTTCGTAACTCGATTAGTTCTTTCCGTTTAATACGGGCCAAATCCAGTTGTTGCCCGTCTATCTTGATGCTCCCCGACTCCGGATGTTCCAGACGGTCTATACACCGCAGGAGTGTGGACTTCCCAGTACCTGACGGACCGATAATGGCTACAACATCCCCGTCATGAATCGTCAGGTTAATTCCGTCCAGAACCACATGATTATTAAATTTTTTTGATAAATTGCGAATCTCGATCATGACGCCTCTCCTTCTTCCTTTAGCAGCGCCGGAGCCTCTTCCGGGACTTTTATCTTATTTTCCACGCGATTTATAAGCTGTTCAATGATTACGGTGATAACCCAATAGATAATTGCCAGTGAAACATACACTTCAAAGTAACGATATGTACGTCCTGCAATGATTTTTCCTTCTGCAGTCATTTCAACAACCGAGCAGACGAACGCCAGTGACGTGCCTTTGATCAAACCAATGAATGCATTTCCCAGAGACGGCAATGCCACCACAAAGGCTTCCGGCAGTATGATTCTTTTCAGCGCCTGAAAATATGTCATTCCAAGTGCATGGGCTGCCTCAACCTGTCCTTTATCCACAGACTGCAGGGATGCCCGAATGATTTCCGCATTATACGCGGATTGATTGACTGCTAATGCAACAAACGCATAGATGATAGGTGCCACACCATTGACGTTATATGACGTTCCATATTGATAATTAATATATTTCAAGATCAATGGAATTCCAAAATAGGTTACATAAAGCTGCACCAAGATTGGAGTTCCCCTGATGACGGATATATATACATTACAAACCTGCTTTAAAACCGGTATTTCCTTAATCTTCACAAGTGCCAGCAAAAGTCCCAGTACCAGGCTGACGGCCATCGATATGACCGCCAGTTCCAATGTGACCGGAAGGTACTTTAAGATTGCAGGCATCTGTGAAAATACCATACTGATATCAAATAATCTTTCCATTAGTTGATTGTCTCCTTAAATTTATCAGCCTCCGGAGCCGTGTCCTGCCCGAACCATTTGGTGCTCAGTTCCGTAAGAGTCCCATCTTCCTGCATTTCCTTTAGTACCTCATTGAGCTCATCGCGCAGCCCTGACTGATCCATAGGCAGGATATAATATGCGTAGGAATTATCTGCAATCATCTCTACCTCTTCCTCAGGGATTACTGCCGCCTGCAGCGCATAGTCATATTCATCCTGATATGCATTATACATTGCGATATCGATAATCCCGAGATCTGCGCTTCCATCCTCGATGCGCTGCAGCTTGACTGCAGTATCACTTTCGGAGTAGGAAATATTGATTGTCTGATCCGGATTCTCCTGATTCCATATTTCAACAGCGTTGGTGACGCTGACTCCAGGCATACCCTCGAAATCTTTTCCTGCCGCATCCGCAAAAGATGTAACCGGGGGTTCCCCCTCTCTGGTTACAAACACATAACCGATTTTATCGTATGGGTAGGAGGATTGTCAGATTGTACTGTGGAAGTCTGTTAAATACCTCTTTCAAAACTTCGATGTCATACTCTGTCGGCTCATCATCCGCCCCTACAAATGCATATGGCTTCATACCTCCCCCCATAGCTGCTTTAATTGTTATTCTTTCTGCCGAGCTGCCGGAGCCACTGCTGCATCCTAAGACACTCACTCCCGCCACTAAGCTCATTACCAAAACAACTGCTATTTTTCTTTTCATATTTCTCACTTCTCCAATCTGAATTTATGTGCCGGATCACTGCTCAGTTTCTCCCGTCCGGTATCTGTTTTCCATATCGTATCAAAATCCGTTGCCGGTACCACCACATCATAATAAACATTGGGCCAGTAATCCTCGCCTTCCTCTGCAGGATTTCTGCTGGATGCGAAATCATGGAAATAAGTATTGTGGTAAAATGCCGGTATCTGATAAAGATCCCTTGCATATCCCCATAAATTTGTATAATCCACAAGACGGTGCTTGCATGGTCCGATGTTTCTGGAATATCCCACATCTAGTCTTGCCAATGTTGTAAAAAGCCGGACATCACTGTCTGTTACATAATCTCCAAACAGGAATCTTCGGTCTGACAGCCGTTCTTCCATTGCTTCCAGACCTGCAAAGAATGTCTCGTATCCGTCAGAAAATGCCTGCAGAGACTGAGCAAACTGTGCCCGGTAGACAGCATTGTTCACATTATGGAACAGCCATATATTTAGTTTGTCAATTTCCTCTCTTATTTCCTCCGGATACAGATCCGGGGCATCTTTTTTATGAAATGGCCTAAATGCGGTTTCCAGATGATTAGTCAGCCGATGGTAATCATTATTGACTACTTTTTTTTCCCGATAATCCACCAGCGCCGGCACCGTAGTACGTCCTTCATAGCTGTCGTCGGCATTGTAATAAAGTTCACTTAAAAACTGTGCCCCTGTTTCAGCATTAATGTGATTCGAAGAGTTCACGAATTCCCATCCAAGATTTTCCTCTCGTTCTGTCCAGTCTACGATTTCTGCCTTAATAGCATCTTCAAGTCCAAGAAGTTCTCTTACGATAGACACCCTGTTCGACCAATTACATCCCTTAGCCCAAAACAAAATATAGCGGTCTTTTTCTATCAGGTTCTTTCCCTCCCCAAAGCCTTCTGTGAATCTGTTCGGCTGGCGGTGGAAATTACCGTATTCATCAATTTCCTTCATTGTTTCTCTTGGCCGTATACGTATCTTTCTTCCATTTACCGTGGTATATTTTATCTCTGCCATGTTTATCCCTCCTGCTTCTCTGTCAAGAATTTACTGCCCGGATCACTACTTAAATGCGCCCTGTTGTGGGGTGCCCCCCAGTAAGCATCAAAGTCGATTTCTTCTAAGAATCTTGCGTTGAATGTTTCAAATGTAGCCCCGGTCTTCTGACTCGTCGGATTTGCAAAATCCTTAAAGTATGTATTGTGCCGGAATGCTGGTATCTGGTATAAATCCTTCGCATAGTTCCAAAGATTCGGGTAGTCGATTAAACGTTGTTTTGTATGTCCCAGCTGCCATGTATACCGGATGTCCAGTCTGGCAAGCGTCACATACAGCCGGACATCACTGTCTGTCACATAATCTCCATGAAGAAACCTTCGCGCTGAGAGCCGCTCCTCCAAAATATCCATTGCCGCGTAAAAGGAATTATAGGCATCCCAATACGCTTCTTTGGAGCTGCATAACGTCGTTTTGTAAACCCCATTGTTAATATTGTCAAACAGCCAGTCATTCAGTTCATCAATCTCTTTTCTCAGGCTCTCCGGATACAGATCAGGAGCATTCTTTTTATGAAATGGCCTAAACTCAACTTCAAAATAATTCGTCAGCTTGTGATAATCATTATTTACCACTTTCCCGGTCGTAATATCAATGAGTGCCGGTACTGTCGTTCTTCCGGTATATGTATCATCCGCTTTGTAATATGCTTCGCTCAGAAACTGGATTCCAAGCACCGGATCCAGATTGTTCTCACTCTCGGTAAACTCCCATCCCAGATTCTTTTCATGCTGCCCATGTGAGACCCGGCTGATGCTGATTGCATCTTCAAGTCCGAGAAGCTCTCTTACGATCGATGCCCTGTTCGACCAGTGGCAGAGCTTTGCCCATACCAGATGATACCTCCCTTTTTCTACCGGGTTTTTTCCTTCACCAAAACTTTCCGTAAAATAATTTTTCTGGCGGTGAAAGAATCCATTGTTATCCACTTCCTGTATCTCCGTGGGACGAACACGGATTTTTCTGCCATTTACGATCTCATATTCAAAATCTGCCATAATCTTCTCCTCCTACAAAATCTGCCATTGCTGAATATCAAAAAACCAGAGACTCAGGTATTACCCCAAACCTCTGGTTTTCCAGTCAGCTTTTCAAAATCCATCCTATATAAGTCTTATTTTTTCATTTTTCTCAATTTGTATAGTCTTTCCATTCTGAATGATGATTGTGACAGAGCCGAATCGTATATCCACAATATTTGCTCTGATCTTATCCAAATCTTCTTTGGTTACTTCTGTATGTTCCATTTTTTACCCCTCGTAAATCGTCTATGATATCTCAAATCTGTAATTTTTCTTTTCTTCGATATCTATCTCTCCATTCTTTCTAAGTCTTATTCCGCAAACAGAGGCGTAGAATAATATCTGTCGCCACTGTCCGGAAGAATTGCCACAATCACTTTTCCTTTGTTCTTCGGGCGCTTTGCTATCTGAATCGCTGCATGTAACGCTGCTCCTGATGATATGCCTGTCAGGATGCCTTCCGTTCCTGCGAGAAACTTTCCTGTTGAAAAGGCGTCCTCATTTCCTACTTTTATGATTTCATCATAAATCTCTGTATTCAAGACATCCGGTACAAATCCGGTTCCAATCCCCTGGATCTTATGAGAACCGCTTTTACCTTCAGAGAGTACCGGCGAATCGGCTGGTTCCACTGCCACGACGCGGATATCAGGATTCTGGGATTTCAGATATTCGCCAACTCCTGTCAGGGTTCCTCCGGTTC
>CASERA010000219.1 GCA_949290175.1 uncultured Ruminococcus sp. | reverse complement strand
TTTGCCTTATCCAGTACCCCTTCTTTATGCTGTGCAATCGGAATTACTCTTGTCTGGACCGGTGCAATATGAGGAGGAAGTACCAAACCGCTGTCATCTCCATGTACCATGATAATCGCTCCGATGATACGTGTGGATAATCCCCATGAAGTTTCATATACACTGTGCAGTTCATTATTTTTGTCAGAATAGCTGATTCCGTACGCATCCGCAAATGCATTTCCAAAGAAATGACTTGTACCAGACTGCAGTGCTTTTCCATCATGCATCAGTGCTTCAATTGTATAAGTATCCTGTGCCCCGGCGAATTTTTCGCTCGGAGTCTTTTTCCCTGTTACCAAAGGAATTGCCAAATCATCTTCAACAAAGCTTTTATACACATCACGCATCTGAAGTGTTCTCTCTTCTGCCTCTTCATAAGTCGCATGAATTGTGTGTCCTTCTTGCCACAAGAACTCTCTTGAACGAAGAAATGGTCTGGTTGTTTTTTCCCATCTCAATACTGAACACCACTGATTCCATACTTTTGGCAAATCTCTATAAGACTGTACCGTCTTACTCCATAAATCACAGAACAATGTTTCAGAAGTCGGACGGATGCAGAATCTTTCCTGAAGCTGTTCCATACCACCATGTGTTACCCACGCAACCTCCGGTGCAAATCCTTCAATATGATCTTTTTCTTTCTGTAATAAATTCTCTGGAATCAGAACCGGAAGATATACGTTCTCTACTCCTGTTTCCTTAAATCTTCTATCCAGATTTGCCTGAATATTTTCCCAGATTGCATATCCGTTCGGCAGATAATTCAGACATCCTTTTACACCTGAGTAATCACACAGTTTCGCCTCTCTTACCACATCTGTATACCACTGTGCAAAATCCACTTCTCTGGCAGTGATAGACTCTACTAATTTCTTTTCCTTTGCCATCATTTTTCTCCTTTTAATCTTTTTCTACAATAAAAAACGCCGGGATTTTCCATCCCGAAAAGGGACCGAAAATCTCGGCGGTACCACCCTGATTAACCGTACACTCATACAGTTCACTCTTTTTTTCCGTTAACGCCGGATATACGCTGCATTTTCATACAGAGCTCCCGGGCCGGTTCTACACATTCCCCGCAAAAGCCTCCCACCATCTGACTCTCTCTCTGTGCCGGTTCTTTGTATATACTAATCCCGTTCTTCGCCTTATTATCGTAGTAATTTTACTTGAAATTTCACATGAAGTCAAGTCCGGCTTCCTATCTTATCTGAAGCAGTTTTTCTTTTAAATCCTGTTCCAGTTTCTGCATCTCTGCTTCCGCCTCTTGCCGTTTTCTGCGTCCTTCCTGCTGAATCTGCATCACTTCATCCAAAGTGGAAATCAAAGACTCATTTGTGGCTTTCAAGGTTTCCATATCTACAATTCCACGCTCAGACTCTTTTGCGGTCTCCAGTGTTGCCATTTTCAGCGTCTCTGCGTTCTTACGAAGCAGTTCATTCGTCATATCTGTGACTTCCCTCTGAGCTGCTGCCGCCTGTGCGGAATGCTCTACTCCCAGAGCAAGTACCATCTGACTCTTCCAAAGGGGTATGGTGTTTACAATCGTTGACTGAATCTTTTCTACCATCACCGTATCATTGTTCTGTACCAGACGAATCTGCGGAGCTGTTTGAATAGAAACCATCCTGGTCAGCTCCAGATCGTGAATCTTCTTTTCAAATCTTTTGCACATAGATTCTAAATCCCTTGCCGCCTGTGCATCCTCTGCCAAGCCGCTTCTCTGCGCTTTCGCCATCAATTCACCCAGCTGCACTTCCCGGACTTCCTTTAACTTTTTCTTTCCTGCCAGAATATACATTGTCAATTCTTTAAAATAAGTTAAATTTAACTCATACATCTTATCCAGAATTGCAATATCCTTCATCAACTGCACCTGGTGACTTTCAAGCACTCTGCATATCTGGTTGATGTTTGTTTCTGCTTTTGCATACTTTGTTTTCAAAGCCTGAAGTTTATTTGCCTGCTTTTTAAAGATTCCAAGGAATCCTTTTTCCTCTTCTTCATCAAAATTCTTCAGCTCTTTCACTACACCACTCAGAAGTTCTCCAATTTCTCCCAGCTCTTTCGTTTTTACATTTTCCAAAGCAGACTCCGAAAAATCTGCCATTTTCTTTTGTGTTCCCGCTCCATATTGAAGGATCATAGCAGAATTCGTCAAATCAATCTGAGCAGCAAACTGTTCAGCTATCTGCTGTTCCTCTGCTGACAGTACTGTTTCATCCATAACCGGCTCTTCTTTTTTTATCGGTTCCTGCACTGCTTCCTGCCCCTGAAACGGTTCCAGCGTCAGAGTCGGAGCTGTCTGAAAATCTTTAAATTCCTGATTCATCATTTACCTCCCCTTGTAAAATCATTCCCTGTAAGGCCTTCCTGCGCCAGCATGGTTCGGAGCACGGAAATATCCGAAGCCACATCCCAGGCAGTGTCCTGGAACATATCATCCAGTAATTTTTCAAATGCTGTATTTAATGTATCCAGCGTATCTTCTATCTCTTTTTTAGAAGAAAGAATATTCTCACCCTGTATCGGCTGTCCATCCAGTTCTTCATATGCTTCCAGCAGTTTTACTGCGGTCGGAAGGTAATACTCCATCATTCTCCGAATATCTGAAACTACCTCCGGGTTCTGCTCTACTCTTTCAAAAATTCTGCGGGTCAAAAGTTCCATTCTGGAAATCTTTGCAGAAACTACTTCCCCCGGAATTGCATCGTTGCACTCACGAATCTTACGGATATATCCATTTCCGGCTTCTATTACTGCCTGAATTTCAGGATTCAGCTCTTTTCTTCTCTTTTCTTTTTCAGCTTCTTTCTTCTGAGTCTCCTGCTTAGCTCTGGAGGCATCCTCTTCACGCATACGGTTCTGTTCCGCCATCTGTGCCATTAACTGCCGGTACTGCTTATATGCCTCATTACTCGTCATCAGGCATGTCCCCTGCTCATCCAGATGTCCTTGAATAAACCATCGCTTTTCAATCATCTTTTCCAGATCTTTTATCACAAATTTTTCTTTTTTTCTGCAGCACTGTGCCAACTCTTTAATATCACAGTATTCTCTTCCCTGCATTTCCTGAACATAATTCTGAAAACGTCTAATACTCCCTAATTTCTTCGTTCCGATTCCTGCCAGTATCGCAAACCCCAAAATAAGGACGGCCAGAAATACTAACGTAATCCCTATCCCTGCATTCATTCCCAGAAAAACACCTGCTGCTGCCACACTTAAAAATGTCAGGAGCATAACCGCTCCGACACCGTACCCTGTAATCGCAAGAATCATTCCACCTACTTTTGCCCCTGTTGTTTTGGCATACAACGTTGGATGTTTCAATTGATTCAGATTCAGGTTCCTCCAGTCATCCTGTGATTGCTGTGCACTCTTCGCATTGCGTACAGTATTTGTAAAATTGTTGACCGCACTATTTACAGTATTCGTAATCGTTTCATTCAGTCTGCAAAAATCCTTAGATTCTATCGCATCCTGTACCGTTCTTTGAATGTCCTCGCCAAACCTTTCCCAGTCCCAGTTATTCATCATCTCTTTGTATCCACCTGACCTCTCCTGCATGCTCTTTATGCAGAGCAATATTCTGCTATGTAAATCAGTTTAGATATGTTTTCTCTAAAAGTCAAGAAGCTCTTGACCGCCCTTTATTTTTATATGATAATTGAACCAGATTTTACAGACAGGAGCAGCAAAATGGATTTAAATATTTTATATGAAGATACTGAAATCATTCTGTGTATCAAACCGGCAGGCATCCCTACTCAGACCAGCCGTCCCGGCACCCCCGATATGGTGAGCATACTGAAAAATCATCTTTATAAAAAAAGCACAGTCAAAAAGCCACCTTATCTTGCAGTTATTCACCGACTGGATCAGCCTGTGGAAGGTCTTCTTGTATTTGCCAAAACGCCTGCTGCCGCTAAAGAACTGAACCGCCAGCTCCAGACTTCGGGTTTCGGAAAATACTATCTGGCTGTCCTGATGGGCTGTCCTTCCATACCAGAAGCCGATTTAGAAGATTATCTGGTGAAAGACGGACGCACCAACACCTCACACATCTGTACAAAGGACACTCCCGGTGCCAAATCTGCCAGACTGCATTACCGCATTTTGAAAACACCTTACTCTGACAGTATGAATGAAATGTCTGACAACAGTGAGATGACAAAATCCGACAAATGTCTTGTGGAAATCCAACTGGATACCGGGCGCCATCACCAGATTCGCGTACAGATGGCTAATATAGGATGCCCTATAGCCGGCGACCGCAAATATGGTTCCCCGTATTCTTCGGAACGACAGCTTCAGCTTTTCGCCTGTCGCCTGAAATTTATACATCCAAAAAACAAAAAACATATGGAATTCAACCATACACCAGATATACATTTGTGAACTATAAAATGTACAGATATCTTTTTCAAAACAAAGAACGCTGCCTGGTATCTCTTTTACCAGACAGCGTTTTTTGTTTACACATCCTCCACTTTTGTTCCAGATTCCGCCTCCAAAACTTCTGTATACTTGTCTAGAATTATATTCTGAATTCTCTCCCTTGTGCTGGAATTAATTGGATGCGCAATGTCCCGATATTCCCCGTCCAGAGCCTTTTTACTCGGCATTGCAATAAATGGTCCCTTTTCTCCTTCAATCACCTTGATGTCATGAATCACAAATTCATTATCAATTGTAATAGATACTACTGCTTTCAGTTTGCCTTCCTTTGCTACTCTGCGTACTCGTACATCTGTAATCTGCATACTGTTCAAGTCCCCTTTCTACATCCGCATTACATATCTGTCTTTTTATAATGCATACCTTTCGTTTTTTTCAACTACTACCTGCACACCGTTCTCACCAACGTACCGTGTATTAGCTCTAATCGTATCCCTGCTTTCTACAATGCAGTTCTCGATATATGTATTATCTCCCAAATACACATCATTTAAAATGATAGAGTTCTTAATCACACAGTTATTTCCGACAAATACTTTTTTGAAAATCACAGAATTTTCCACAGTTCCATTAACAATACTTCCGCTTCCAACCAGACTATTTTTCACAATTGCTCCAGGATTATATTTCGCAGACGGTAAATCACTTACCTTCGAATATACGCTCGGCAAATCTTTAAAGAAATATTTTCTCACTTCAGGTTTCAAAAAGTCCATATTTGTCCGGTAATATGAATCCACTGTTGATATGTTACTCCAGTAGCTGTTCATCTTATAACCATATATCTTTTTCAGATTCTTATAGCGAATCAGGATATCATTTACAAAATCGTGTCTTCCATCCTCTGCACACTGCTCAATCAGGTCAATCAGCTGACGTCTTCTTATTATGTAAATTCCTGTAGAAATTGTATGTGACTTAGCAACCATAGGCTTTTCTTCAAATTCTTCAATTCTGGCTGCTTCATTCATTTTTACTGTCCCAAAACGCGTCACATCTTCACTGGAACCTAAATCCTTGCATACAACCGTAATATCTGCCTTTTTTGCAATATGGTACTCAAGCACCTTATTGTAATCAAGTTTATATACAGCATCTCCTGATGTAATGATAACATATGGCTCATGACACTTTTTTAAAAAATCCAGATTCTGATAAATTGCATCTGCCGTTCCTCTGTACCAATCCCCGTTTTGTGCTGTAATCGTAGGTGTGAATACATATAATCCGCCTTGTTTTCTTCCAAAATCCCACCATTTGGAAGAATTCAAATGTTCATTTAAAGATCTTGCATTATACTGTGTAAGCACCGCAACTTTCTGTATATGCGAATTCGTCATATTACTTAATGCAAAATCAATCGCCCTGTAACTGCTTGCTATCGGCATTGCCGCAGATGCTCGTTTTGCCGTAAGCGCCTGCATCTTCCTGCTGTTTCCGCCTGCCAAGATAATTCCTACTGCTCTCATGAACGTTCACCTGCCTTTACCAATGTCTCACCGCTTGCAAGCACTCCATCTCTGTAATCTTCTATTTCAGTTTTTCCACTGACAGCGGTATTTTTTCCAATCTGTACACCGGACGGTATTGTAGAGTTTTCTCCAATCGTTGCCAATCCCCCGCTGTAAATATTAGGTTTTGTTTTATTCGGAACTTCACCTCCGATTCCAATTACGACATGATTACCTATTTGTGTGTCCTCTGCGATAATCGCTTTGTCAATCACACAGTTCTCTCCTATGGTGACATCTCTCATTATAATAGAGTCTCGGATAATGCTTCCTTTTCCCACAGTAACGCCTGCACCCAAAACGGAATTATGCACCTCTCCGTAAATCTCAGAACCGTTGCTGATAATGCACCTGTCAACTACGGACTGCTCAGAGATATAATGTGGTGGAATATTCTCACTATTCGTATAAATCTTCCAGAATTCCTCATAAAGATTAAATTCCGGAATGATATCTATCAATTCCATATTGGCTTCCCAGTAAGAACTGAGAGTCCCCACATCCTTCCAGTAACCATTGTACTCATATGCAAACATCCGCATCCCGTTCTCATGGCAATAGGGGATAATATGCTTGCCAAAATCACAATTCGGCTGTTCTGAAAGATTCAAAAGTGCGTCTTTCAATACCGGCCAGCTGAATATGTAAATCCCCATGGAAGCAAGGTTGCTGCTCGGCTTTTCCGGTTTCTCTTCAAACTCCTGAATACGGCTCTCATCATCTGTCACAACAATACCAAATCTGCTTGCTTCTTCCATTGGAACCGGCATCGCTGCAATCGTAACTTCTGCTTTATTCGCCTTATGGAAATCCAGCATTACTTCATAATCCATCTTATAAATATGATCTCCAGAAAGAATTAAGACATAATCCGGATTATAGGTCTCCATATAATCCATATTCTGATAAATTGCATTCGCTGTTCCCGTATACCATTCACTATTTGAACTCTTTTCATACGGCGGAAGAATCGTGACACCTCCAACATTGCGATCCAAATCCCACGGGATTCCGATTCCAATATGTGTATTCAGCCTCAACGGCTGGTACTGTGTCAGCACTCCTACCGTATCCACACCCGAATTAATACAGTTGCTGAGCGGAAAATCGATGATACGATACTTACCACCAAAAGCCACTGCCGGCTTTGCTACTTTTGCAGTAAGAACTCCCAGGCGGCTGCCTTGTCCTCCCGCAAGCAGCATGGCAATCATTTCCTTTTTAATCATGTCGTCACCTCGTTTCTAGTTGATTGACATTATTATACCATACCTTTCTTATTTTGTGCATGTTTTTTACAAATTTTTATCGTATATTTTTCTCTTTTTGTTTATTTGGTACAAAAAGAACTTCTTTCAATTTTTCCGATATATAGTATAATATAAATTGCAAAGAATATTTATGACTGAATTTAACCAACTTATTCTATTACTAATTAAGGAAGGTATTTATATATGTATAAAATCGACTTCAAACACCCTATTCATATGCATTTCATTGGTATCGGAGGTATCAGCATGAGCGGACTTGCTGAGATTCTTCTGGATGAGGGCTTCACCGTATCCGGGTCCGATTCTCAGAAATCCCCTCTGACTCAGCACCTCGAGCAGAAAGGTGCCCGGATTTTTTATGGACAGAAATCTTCCAATATTATCGACGGCATCGACTGTGTTGTCTATACTGCTGCAATCCGCCGGGACAATTCTGAATTGATTGAAGCTGTTGCTCGCAAAATTCCTACACTGACCCGTGCCGAACTACTTGGTCAGCTGATGACAAACTATGATACACCAATTGCAGTATCAGGAACACACGGCAAGACTACGACCACTTCCATGATTTCCCATGTCCTTTTAGAGGGAAGTCTGGATCCTACTATCTCTGTCGGAGGAATTCTTCAGGCAATCGGGGGAAATATCCGTGTTGGAAATTCCGAGATTTTTTTGACAGAGGCATGTGAATATACAAATAGCTTCCTGCACCTTTTCCCAAAAATCAATGTGATACTCAATATCGAGGCAGATCACCTTGACTTTTTTAAGGATTTAGAAGATATACGTCATTCTTTCCGCCAGTTTACAGCACTGCTTCCTTCTGACGGAACTCTTGTAATCAACGGAGAGATTGAAAATTACCAGGAGATTTTCGATGGGCTGCCATGCCATGTTGTTACTTATGGTACTTCAGACAGCACCTGCTTCGATTATAGCGCAGAAAATATTTCTTACGATGAGAACGGTTTTGTTTCATTTGATCTTATCCGTAAGGGACAGAAAACAGAACATATCAGGCTGTCTGTGACAGGGGAACACAATGTATCCAACGCACTGGCATCTATTGCCGTTGCTGAACTTCTTGGAGTTTCCATAGATGTGATTCAAAACGGACTGCTTTCTTTCCGCGGTACAGACCGCCGATTTGAATATAAAGGAACTACGGATGGTGTTACGATTGTAGATGACTATGCACACCACCCGACAGAAATCCAAGCAACTTTAAAGGCTGCCAAACATTATCCTCATCATAAACTGTGGTGTGTTTTCCAGCCTCATACTTATACAAGGACAAAAGCATTTTTCCACGAATTTGCGGAAGCACTTTCCCATGCTGACCATGTCATTCTTACCGATATTTATGCGGCACGTGAGACAGATACTCTTGGGATTTCTTCCAAAGATCTGGCAGAGGCAATTCAAAAACTGGGAACAGACTCTCACTACTTTTCTTCCTTCGCAGAAATCAAAGAGTTTCTGAAAGACAGATGGAACACCGGAGATCTCGTGATTACAATGGGTGCCGGTGATATAGTAAAATTGGGAGAAGAGCTACTGAAATAATACTTATCCACATTTTCCACATAGGTTATCCACAAAAAACCAGTTGTTTCCAGCCAAAAAGTCCTTTTTCCTATTGACATAAAATGCTATAATACCTTTGCGCATTAGAGACAAGTACGAATTCTAAAGGATGGGACAACAATGATGAGAACATTAACCTTAAGAAATAAATTTCAGACCAACGCTACGCTGGTAGCAAATGATTTTATAGATAATTATATGGTTCAGGCAAACGGGGAATTCGTCAAGGTATATTTATTCCTCTTAAGGCATCTGGATGACCCATGCGCTTCCCTGACAGTTTCTACTATTGCAGACTGCCTGAACAACACGGAAAATGATATTTTACGTGCCTTCAAATATTGGGAAATGAAGGGACTGTTAAAAATGGAATGTGATGCTGAGAATAAAGTCTGTGCACTGGAACTGGTTCAGATACCGGAAAGTGCCGGAAAAAGCCGAACTATTACTTCTGCGCCTGCTGTATCAGCTACAACTGCAAAAACAGTCTCTGGGGCATCTGTTCCTTCCAAGACGGTAAAATCCCGTCCGGCAGATTCACTGAAAGCCCAAAAGGAGCTGAAGTCGCTGCTGTTTATTGCAGAGCAATATCTTGGAAAGACTCTTACCAGAACAGACGTTGATGTGATTACATATTTTTTTGATCAGCTGAAAATGTCTGCTGATTTAATCGAATATCTGATTGAATCCTGTGTGGAAAACGGTCATAAGAGTATTCATTACATTCAGAAAGTCGCACTGTCGTGGGCAGAGCAGGGTATCACCACAAAAGAACAGGCAAAACAGCAGTCGCGCAGTTATAATAAAAACTGCTATACCGTTCTCAATGCTTTTGGTATTAAGAACCGGGGACCTGCTGCATCTGAGGTTACATATATCCAGAAATGGACTGATACATACGGCTTCACTCTGGATATTATCGAAGAAGCCTGCAGCCGTACTATTTCTGCAACACATCAGCCAAGCTTTGAATATGCGGACACGATTCTTACAAGCTGGCATAACAGCCATGTACATCATTTGAAAGATATCTCTGTCCTGGATGCCGCTTTCCAACAGCAAAAGGGAACTACGGCACCCTCCACCCCCAAAGCTAAGCCGGTCTCCAGAAATCTGAACAACTTTGAACGTCGTTCCTATGATATGGATTCTCTGGAAAAGCAACTATTAAACAGCAATTAAAAGGAGCGTTCTCGTGGGACTTAAGAATTCACAATACCAGGCAATTATGCGCAAATACGAGCAGAAACAGCTGCGGAGCCATGATATTCTGACCAAACGGTATCAGGAGGTCTGCCGTCAACTGCCCGAATTCAAAAAGTTAGATGATTCCATTTCTGTGTTATCTGTTCAATATGGCAAACGACTGCTCAATGGAGAGCCGAAATCAATTTCTTCCTTAAAAAAAGAACTTGCCATTTTGAGAGCAAGCAAAGCAAGGCTTTTGAAATCAGGAGGATTCCCGGAAGACTATCTGGAGCCGGTATATGAATGCAGCGACTGCAAAGACACCGGATATATCGGTAATCAAAAATGCCACTGCTTTAAACAGGCAATCATCAACTTGCTTTATGAGCAGTCCAATTTAAAAGATATTCTGAAGAAAGAGAATTTTGATACTTTTTCTCTGGATTACTATTCCAAACATTTCGTAGACAGTAAAACAGGACGAAATTCACGTCAGGTCATAGAAGAAGCATATGGAATATGTCGCCGTTTTGTCGACACATTCGGGGTTGAGTTTGAAAACCTGTTTCTTTACGGCGACGTTGGAGTGGGGAAAACCTTTCTCTCCAATTGTATTGCAAAAGCACTGATGGACCGGGAACATTCTGTCCTGTATTTTTCTGCGTCTAAATTTTTCTCGATTTTAGCAAAAAACGCTTTCGAAAAAAATGATACTGATGCAAAGAATTTATTTGAATTGATTTACAGCTGTGATCTTCTGATTATCGATGATCTTGGTACTGAATACACTAATAACTTTGTTGCTTCCCAGTTTTTCACATGTATCAATGAAAGATTGCTGAGCAAACACTCTACAATTATATCAACAAACCTGTCTCTGGACACACTGGCTGATCTCTATACAGAACGGTCTTTCTCCAGGATCACAAGTAATTATATTATGTTGAAATTAATAGGCGATGACATCCGAATTAAAAAGAAATTAAAGAACAGGGAGGAAAATTAATGTTACGTCGAGAAGAAAGAAACTTAGAAAATATTCCGGTAGGAGCTCTTGGACTGATTCCGGTCACCGGCTGCGAGGAACTGGGAGACCATATCAATGACTATCTTGTAAAATGGCGCAGTGAAAGCGGTCCGAAACACAAAGACGATGTCGCTTTTACCGGCTATGAACGAGATACCTTTATCATTGACGCTGCTGTTCCGAGATTTGGTTCTGGTGAAGCAAAAGGAATTATCAAAGAATCAGTTCGTGGAAAAGATCTCTATCTGTTGGTCGACGTATGCAATTACAGCCTCACATATTCTTTAAGTGGAAATATAAACCACATGTCACCAGATGATCACTTCCAGAATCTGAAACGTGTGATTGCTGCCGTAGGTGGAAAGGCCCGCCGTATCAATGTAATTATGCCATTTCTTTACGAAAGCCGCCAGCATAAAAGAACTGGCCGTGAATCTCTGGATTGTGCACTTGCACTGCAGGAACTGGTACGCATGGGTGTAGATAATATTATCACTTTCGATGCTCATGATCCTCGTGTACAAAATGCAATTCCGCTGAATGGATTTGAAACTGTACCTTCCACTTATCAGTTTATTAAAGGACTTCTGCGCAATGTAGATGATTTACAGATTGACAGTGACCATATGATGGCGATCAGCCCGGATGAAGGTGGTACAAACCGTGCAATCTACCTGGCAAACGTTCTTGGTCTGGACATGGGTATGTTCTACAAACGCCGTGACTATACACAGATTGTAAACGGACGCAATCCAATTGTTGCACATGAATTCCTTGGAAGCTCCGTAGAAGGCAAAGACGTAATCATTATCGACGATATGATTTCTTCCGGTGACAGTATCATCGAAGTTGCAACAGAACTGAAACGCAGAAAAGCAAAACGTATTTTTGCAGCTGCTACATTTGGCCTGTTTACAAACGGCATGGATAAATTTGACAAGGCATATGAAGAGGGTATTATTTCCGGCATCCTGACAACCAACCTGATTTACCAGACACCTGAGCTTTTATCCAAGCCATATTACATTAACTGTGACATGAGCAAGTACATTGCACTGATTATTGATACACTGAATCACGATGGTTCTATCAGCAGCATTTTGAATCCAAGTGAAAGAATTCAGAACGTACTCCAGAAATACAAAAACGGAGAAAAAATTTAATTTGTTTTTATACAATAAAAAAATTACTGCAATATGACTTTCTGTCGTATTGCAGTAATTTTTTATTATGTACCTTTTATTACACTTTATCTGAGTCGTTTTAACAACTCTTACAGAAGTCCTCCAATTGATAAGAACAATGGTGCAAATACCAGAGATACTACTGTCATCAGTTTAATCAGAATATTGATAGATGGTCCTGAAGTATCCTTAAATGGATCTCCGACTGTATCTCCAACAACAGCTGCTTTGTGGGCATCGCTTCCTTTACCGCCGTGATTTCCCTCTTCAATATATTTCTTAGCATTATCCCATGCTCCACCTGAGTTTGCCATAAAGATTGCCATAAGAACACCTGTTACAAGTGCTCCTGCCTGCAATCCTCCCAGTGCTTCTACACCAAGAACAACTCCTACTAAAAGAGGAACGATAACTGCCATAGCTCCCGGAAGAAGCATTTCATGAAGTGCCGCTGTTGTAGAGATAGAAACGCAGGATTTATAATCTGGCTTCTCTGTTCCCTTCATGATGCCCGGTTTCTCACGGAACTGACGTCTTACTTCTTCAATCATCTTATATGCCGCTTTTGATACAGATTCCATTGTGAATGCTGAGAATAAAAATGTCAGCATACCACCGATAAACAGACCGATGATTACACGGTAATCTAATATATTAATTGTATCCAGATTTACTGCCTGTGAATAGGAAGCAAATAATGCCAGTGCTGTCAAAGCTGCTGAACCGATTGCAAATCCTTTTCCCATTGCTGCTGTTGTATTTCCAACGGAATCAAGCTTATCTGTAATCTCACGTACAGATTTGTCCAATCCTGACATTTCTGCAATACCACCTGCATTATCAGCAATCGGGCCATACGCATCAACTGCAACTGTAATACCTGTTGTAGAAAGCATACCTACCGCTGCTAAAGCGATTCCATATAATCCATTTACCTGGAATGCTACAAAAATACCAATGCAAATCAGAATCAAAGGCATTGCTGTAGACTGCATTCCGACTGCAATACCACTAATAATTGTAGTAGCCGGTCCTGTCTCAGACTGCTCACCAATTTTCTTAACGGATTTATAATCTGCAGAAGTATAAACTTCTGTGATAATTCCAATCAAAACACCAACAATCAATCCGGCAACAACTGCGATTCCGCTGTTAAAGTCTCCAAATAACACTTTACTTAAAACTATAGATGCAATCACAACCAGGATTGAAGATACATAGCTTCCCATTTTCAATGCTTTCTGAGGGCTTGAATTATCATCACCTTTTACAAAGAAAGTAGCAATGATAGAAGCAAGCAGACCACATGCTGCAACTGCAAGAGGGAATACCACACCTGAAATTGCAGAAACTGCAACTCCCAGTGTCAGAGCTGAAACAAGAGCACCTACATAAGACTCAAATAAATCGGCTCCCATACCTGCAACGTCACCTACGTTATCACCTACGTTGTCAGCAATAACAGCCGGGTTACGCGGATCATCTTCTGGAATTCCTGCTTCTACTTTACCAACAAGGTCTGCACCTACGTCTGCAGCCTTTGTATAGATACCACCACCTACACGGGCAAAAAGAGCGATAGAAGACGCTCCAAGGCTGAATCCTGATAATACATCTACGTTCTTTGTCATGATATATACAATACTAACTCCCAGAGCTCCAAGACCGGCAACACACATTCCCATTACGGCACCGCCTGAGAACGCGATAGAAAGCGCTTTATTCATTCCACTTTCTCTTGCTGCATTTGCAGTTCTTACGTTTGCTTTTGTTGCTACATTCATACCAAAGTAACCAGCCAGTGTGGAAAACAGTGCTCCGACTACGAAGCATACCGCTGTTACCCAGCTTCCGATTCCCAGACCAATCAATACAAACAATACAGCAACAAAAATTACAAGAATCTTGTATTCTGCTGTTAAAAAGGCTCTCGCCCCCTCACTGATTGCATCAGCGATTTCTTTCATTTTCTCAGTTCCTTCGGTTTGTTTGTTGACTTTTGCTGCCAGATATACGGCAAATAATAAGGACAAAACTCCAACCACCGGAACCAAATACATCAAAGTTTCCATTTCACTCCTCCTAAACTAAATTTCCTGGGGTTTCCATGTAATCCCCTTTGATACAATTATATTTTATCAAATGTACGAATAATTTTCAACAATAAAATTCATAAATCACTCTTCTTCCTTGTGTTCTATTACAATATCCTATTTTAAATTATCTGTCATTTTCCACAATTTTTATCTGTTAATATTAATATTTTCACCTGTTTTTTTGTTTATTTATTCTATTTTTCTTTTTATTTTTGCCATTTTGTTATTTTTATATCAATATATCAGGTTTCAAAATATGCAGGATTCTATATAACTTCCTGCATTTCTATTCTTTTTTTCTCATAAGTAGATTTTTCCCGCTTAATATGGTACTCTTGAAACAGATATTCTGCCGTTTTTTCGGCATATAATATTATTTGTAAGAGTTAAGAGTATTTTAAAAGGTAGTATCAGGTATGAAAAAAGAGATTTTTAAAAATATATTGTTTACTCTGATTTGTCTGGGAATTTCTACGATTCTGGCATTTCTATTCTTCCATCTGGGAGAGAAAAACTCAACTAACACAGTCCTCCTTTATATCCTCGCTTTGATTCTCATTGCGCAGAAGACTTGCGGATATTGGTATGGAATTGCAGCCTCACTTTTCTGTGTCATTGCTGTAAACTATTTCTTTACCTATCCGTTTTTCGCATTGGATTTTTCACTGAAAGGGTATCCCGTGACTTTTATTATTATGCTGGCAATTTCACTGATTACCAGTACAACTACTACCATGCTGAAGCATCAAAAAGCTTTAGCGTCAGAACGGGCAAATCAACTGGCAGAGACAGAAAAAGAACAGATTCACGCCAACCTGCTGCGTGCTGTATCTCATGACCTTAGAACTCCACTGACCAGCATTATAGGCTCGTCGGCATCCTATATGGAAGATTATCATGATTTATCCGAGGAAGAGCGTCTGGAACTGGTTACTAACATTAACGAGGATTCTCAATGGCTTCTGAACATGGTAGAAAATCTGCTGTCAGTTACCAAAATCCGAAACGACTCCCGGAATGTCAAAAAAACTCTGGAAATTGTGGAAGAGGTGGTTTCAGAATCGATTATACGTCTTCAAAAACGTCTTCCTGATATAAAAATCAATGTGGATATGCCACCCGATTTTCTTATGATTCCTATGGACCCTACTTTGATTGAACAGGTACTGATCAATCTTATGGAAAATGCCTATGTTCACTCTTCCACCAGCAAAGCAATTGATTTAATTATCACGGATTTACCGGATTTGGTTCAATTTTCTGTCCGTGATTATGGTATTGGTTTAAATCCCGAACAGATTCCATATATTTTTAATGGTCAGTCCGCATCTAATTCCTCTGATGGGCACAAAGGACTTGGAATCGGACTTTCTATCTGCCGAACAATCATACATGCCCATAACGGAGAAATTACAGCTTCTAACCATAAAAAAGGAGCTGAATTTTCCTTTACACTTCCAAAAGACAAGGAGATAAAAAAACATGTATAAATTTACTGTGCTGATTATTGAAGACGAAAAAAATATTCAGGCTTTTGTAGGAAAAATTTTAAAAAAACAGGGCTACAAAGTTCTTTCTGCTGATTGCGGAAAAGAAGGTCTCAGCCTCATTCAATCTCAATGTCCCGATGTCATCCTTTTAGACCTTGGACTCCCTGATATGAATGGAAATGAGATTATTACAAAGGTACGTACATGGACAAGCACTCCTATCATCGTCATTTCTGCCCGCAATGCAGAAAAAGAAAAAGTTCTTGCATTGGATCAGGGTGCTGATGATTATGTTACAAAACCTTTTGGAACTTCTGAGCTGTTGGCGAGAATCCGCACTTCTTTGCGGCACAGCAATCGGTTGAATACTTCTGACTCCCTCTACATCCGCCCTTATCAATTTGAAGATCTGATTCTGGACTTTTCAAAAGGAGAACTGATCCTTGCCGGTGAATCCATTCATCTGACTCCGATTGAATACAAGATTGTCTCGTATCTTGCCCAGAATTCGGGAAAGGTCATGACTTATGCCTCTATTATTTCTAATGTATGGGGGCCGTATGCCGATGATGACAATAAAATACTGCGAGTGAACATGGCAAATATCCGCAGAAAATTAGAAAAGGATCCCGCTCAGCCAAAATACATCTTCACAGAGGTGGGAGTAGGCTATCGAATGCGTGAAGATACAACCGAATCCGAATAATCTTTACATTTTGTTAAGATTGCGCTAAAAATCTTTATATCTTCTTTCTTTTCTTGCTATAAGCTATTAGAATTAAAATAGTTAGAATTTTTACAAAAATATTTTGAATTGTAAAGGAGTAAAAGAGATGGGCGGTAATTTTTTTATGACACTTTTAATGATTATTGGCGGTGCTGCCGGGATATTTTCTTCCCTTTTTATCTTAATCAGTCTTCCTGTAACTATTATTCAGAAGATTGTACGGAAGATACTCTACGGATACCGATTAACTGACTAATTATTTACCTTTACACAAAAACCGGATAAGGCGGCAGATAACTCAATCTGTGCCTTATCCGGTTTCTCATTTCTATCGAATATTTCCCCTTCGGGCAAGTATTCGTATTCTATTTATTCTTCTTCCAGAACCAGTTCTTCTGCGTTAAGCTCTTCATCTAAATTGATTTCCTCTTCCGCTTCCTGTTCTGTATTTAATCTTACATCACGATATTTTCTCATACCTGTTCCGGCAGGAATATGTTTACCGATGATTACATTTTCTTTCAGACCAATCAGGTGGTCAACTTTTCCTTTAATTGCAGCCTCTGTCAGAACTTTTGTTGTTTCCTGGAAGGATGCTGCTGACAGGAAGGATTCTGTTGCAAGAGATGCTTTGGTGATACCAAGCATAATCTGCTCACCTGTTGCCGGCTCTTTGCCTTCTGCTTCCATCCGTTCGTTTACTTCGTTGAACTCCAGAACATCTGCCATTGTTCCCGGCAGGAAGTCTGTATCTCCCTTTTCTTCAATTCTGATCTTTTTAAGCATCTGGCGTACAATTACTTCGATATGCTTATCGTTGATTTCTACACCCTGCAGACGGTAAACGCGCTGTACTTCCTGGATCATATAATCCTGTACTGCACGAAGTCCTTTGATTTTCAGGATATCATGCGGATTGACACTACCTTCTGTCAGCTCGTCTCCGGCTTCCAATCTTGCCCCATCCTGAATCTTAATACGTGAACCGTATGGAATCAGGTATGCTTTGGATTCTCCTGTCTGGTCATTCGTTACGATAATTTCACGCTTCTTCTTTGTATCGCTGATAGTTGCTGTTCCTGCAAACTCAGTAATGATAGCAAGACCTTTCGGTTTTCTTGCTTCAAAAAGCTCTTCAACACGAGGAAGACCCTGTGTAATATCATCTCCGGCAACTCCACCCGTATGGAATGTACGCATGGTCAGCTGTGTACCCGGTTCACCGATTGACTGTGCCGCAATAATACCAACAGCCTCTCCAACCTGTACTGCCTCTCCTGTTGCCATGTTCGCTCCGTAACACTTAGAGCATACACCGTTTTTGCACTTACATGTTAAGATTGTACGGATTTTAACCTTTTCGATCGGATTTCCGTTTTCATCTACGGCATTCTTCATTACACTTTCAGCACGTTTTGGTGTAATCATATGGTTTGCCTTCACAATGATGTTTCCATCCTTGTCTTTCAGATCTTCACAAGAAAATCTTCCTGTGATACGTTCCTGCAGGCTCTCAATCTCTTCATTTCCATCCATGAATGCTTTTACATACATTCCTGGAATTTCTTTTCCTTCTTCTCTACAATCACTATCGTGGATAATCAATTCCTGAGAAACATCTACAAGACGTCTTGTCAGGTATCCTGAATCGGCTGTACGAAGGGCTGTATCTGACAGACCTTTACGAGCACCATGCGCAGACATGAAGTACTCCAATACGTCCAGACCTTCACGGAAGTTTGACTTGATAGGCAACTCGATTGTACGTCCGGTTGTATCTGCCATCAAACCACGCATACCTGCAAGCTGTTTAATCTGCTTGTCAGAACCACGGGCTCCGGAATCCGCCATCATGTAGATATTATTATATTTATCCAGACCGGAAAGCAGAGCTTCTGTCAGTTTATCGTCGGTTGCTTTCCATGTTTCAACAACCTCTTTGTAACGTTCTTCTTCTGTAATCAAACCACGTTTGTAGTTCTTTGTGATTTTGTCTACCGTATTCTGTGCTTCTGCAATCATTTCCGGTTTCTGCGGAGGTACTGTCATATCAGAAATTGATACCGTCATCGCAGCTCTTGTTGAGAATTTATAACCAATGGATTTGACATCATCCAGCACTTCTGCTGTCTGTGTAGCACCATGGGTATTAATTACTTTCTCCAGAATCTGTTTCAGCTGTTTCTTACCTACATGGAAGTCAACTTCCAACAGCAGTTCATTTCCCTCAATCTCACGGTCCACGAAACCTAAATCCTGAGGTATGATTTCATTGAAAAGGAATCTTCCCAAAGTTGCTTCAATCACACCTGTCTTAGTTGTTCCGTCCGGCATTTCTTTAGAAACACGTACTTTCACTTTGGAATGAAGTGTAATGTATCCATTTTCATATGCCAGAATTGCTTCATTCAGGTTCTTGAAGAACATCCCCTCTCCCTTAGCACCTGGTCTTTCCTGTGTCAGATAGTAAATACCAAGTACCATATCCTGTGAAGGAACGGCTACCGGACCACCATCAGATGGTTTCAGTAAGTTGTTTGGTGAGAGAAGCAGGAATCGGCATTCTGCCTGTGCTTCTACGGACAGCGGTACATGGACAGCCATCTGGTCACCATCGAAATC
>CASERA010000218.1 GCA_949290175.1 uncultured Ruminococcus sp. | reverse complement strand
TGCCGCAGTCACAATTCTTTCCAGTCCATTTTTTGCCGCTTCCATCAAATCCGCACTGAAATTCAATGGACTTCTGTAATGTGCACTCAGCATAAAGAATCGAAGAACCTGTAAATCATATTTTTCGCTGATTTCTCTAACTGTAAAGAAGTTTCCAAGTGATTTGGACATTTTCCGGTTATCGATATTTAAAAATCCATTGTGCATCCAATATTTTGCGAATTCTTTCCCGTTTGCCGCCTCGCTCTGTGCAATTTCATTCTCATGATGCGGAAAAACAAGATCTTCTCCTCCAGCATGAATATCAATCTGCTCTCCCAAATATTTTTTAGACATCTCGGAGCATTCAATATGCCATCCCGGGCGTCCCTCACTCCATGGAGATTCCCATGCAGGTTCTCCTTCTTTTCTTGGTTTCCAAAGAACAAAATCCAGAGAATCTTCTTTTTCATTCTCACCGGTCACAAGCAGAGAACGCCCGCCTGACTGAAGATCATCCAGATTCTTATGAGACAATTTTCCGTATTCCTCGAATTTTCTTGTGCGGTAATATACTGTCCCATTTTTCTCATATGCATATCCTTTGTCAATCAGGGTCTGAATCATTTGAATCATCCCTCCGATTTCTTCTGTTGCAAGCGGATTTTTGGTAGCCGGTTTAATATTCATTCCATCCATATCCTTCTTACACTCTTCGATATAGCGTTTTGAAATCTCTTCTGCAGTCACACCCTCTTCATTTGCCTTTTTGATAATCTTATCATCCACATCTGTAAAATTTGATACAAAGTTTACATCATATCCTTTATATTCGAAATATCTTCTGACTGTGTCAAACACAATCATCGGTCTTGCGTTTCCTATATGAATATAGTTGTAAACAGTCGGACCGCAGACATACATTTTCACCTTTCCTTCTTCCAACGGAATAAATTCTTCTTTTCTTTTTGATAGTGTATTATATAACTTCATTTTATCTCTCCTCTCCGATTTTCTTGATTGATTTTAGTTCTTCCTCTTCCATACATCTCATGCGCTTAATCATTTCCATCAACTGTGCATGCAGAATCTGGTTTTCTTTTTGCAGATTTCGAATATCATTCAATACAGGATCCGGCAGATGTACTTGATCCAATTCATTCCTCGGTACCTTTTTATCATCTTGTTTTACAATCCTTCCAGGAACCCCCACAACCGTACAATTCGGAGGAACCTCTTTCAAAACAACAGAACCTGCACCAATTTTGGAATTCTCACCAATCGTAAAGGAACCCAGGATCTTTGCCCCCGCGCTGACCATTACATTATCTTCCAGCGTAGGATGACGCTTTCCTTGTTCCTTTCCTGTCCCTCCCAGAGTTACCCCCTGATACAAGGTCACATTATCCCCGATAATTGTGGTTTCACCAATAATCACTCCACTGCCATGATCAATAAACAGCCCTTTGCCGATTTGTGCCCCCGGATGAATCTCAATTCCTGTTTTTCTAGCAGCTCTCTGAGAAATCCATCTGGCCAGAAAATAATGCCCCTTCAAATAAAGCTTATGAGCAATTCGATATCTGAGGATCACTTTAAAACTTGGGTACAAAAACACCTCCAGATTGGATTTAATGGCAGGATCTCGTTCCCGAACCACACGGATTTCTTCTTTTATATACGACAGTACCCCCATATTATAACCTCCTGTAAAGCAAAAAACTTCGTCTCCCTGCTTAGAGACGAAGTTTTCCGCGGTTCCACTCTATTAAAAGAATTCTCTTCTTTCACTCAAAACATGTAACGTATGTGACACGTACTCCGCTACTGATGCTCCCGCATGTTCACAGAATCAGCTCCCGAATGCACTTCTCTTATCCTTCCCTCAGGACTGTTTACAGCCAGCGACAGTCCCTCTCTGTCAGTTCCGGAACAGATACTCTTTTCGTTCCAAGCCTTTCTATGCTCAATTTATAATTATTTGATACGGTTATATCTTATGCAAATTTTTCTGTTTTGTCAACCGATTTCCAGGAATCTGTTACTCCACACCCTTTTACACGATCTCATTTAGGAAAATCCGATTCAGGGGCTGTATTTTCTGTAATTCTTTTTCCAGCTCTTCTGTCAGAAATACTTCCGGCTCCTCTTTTAGTTCTTCCAGGCTTCGGTATCCAAACAAAAATTCTGTCAATGCGCCAATCGTAAGCACTCCCTGAGAATCCTCTGTTTCTCTTGCTCTTATAGTACCAGATTCCTCATTTTCCAGCCTCCAAATCCGGCTGTTCTTCGTCAGAATCGGATCCAGTACTGCAAAAGAACAGCAGATATTCTCACCTTCCTTTACAGTTATAGCATTCAACAGTGTCTCCAGATGCAGGATACGAATCATAATCATCGGTTTTTTCTCCCATGATACTGCTTTTTTTTCAAACTCAGGAATACATGCCAGAACCTTTACCGGTTCACTGCTGCCTGTCAGACGAAAAACCGCCTGTAAAAATTCCTCCTGATATTCCGGAAGAAATAAAGGTTCCAAAATTTCATATCCCTCTTCTTTTGCATAAAAGAACATTCCAATCATTCTGCCGTCTTTTCGAATCAGCCTGATTCCTCCATTTTCACTCTGCTGTTCGAATACTCTTGTCTGATAGTACGCCGCATCTCTGCATGCAAAGACCTGATATCTCCAGGCAAAATTTTCATTAAAAAAAGAAGCCATTTCTTCCGCATCAAAAATCGCAGCATCCGAATCTTCTATTTCCGTCTCCTCTCTTATTCCCGAAAGCTTCGCCTGTGCCTGCCGATATACAAACCGGAAATCATAAGGTGTGTAAATCGCCTCCGCTGCCGGCATTAAAAATGTAAACGGCATCTTCTGACGATACATCTCCTGCATCGACTCACGAAGCAGGCTGCCCATATACCCTCTGCCCCGATAGGACTCTTCGGTCGCTACGGCAATAATATAGTTAGAAAGAAACTGCTGATTTCCCACCTGAATCATATATGGATTAAGATGCAGCATAGAGCGAATTTCGCCGTCCTCTTCTACAACATAAATTTCATTTTCTTTTGTTTTTATAAAATAATAATAATCCAGAAACGCTTTTGTATCCTCTTGAAACACAGCCTCCCATAATTTTCTTGTACTGCCATGCTCTTTTTGCTCTAATTTGCGCAGCTGCATATCTGACTATCTCCTTTTATAATAATTCTTCTCTCCTCCCAGGTACAGGCAGGTATTCTTATGATTGTCTGCATCCCTGACAGCCGCCGCACCCCATCTGCCCCGGAGTTACATCTACACTGCTGTAATTCGTAATTTTCTCCAAAAGGCAGATTGCCTGGGAAGAAATTCCTTCTCCATTTCCTGTAAACCCAAGACCTTCCTCCGTAGTTGCCTTTACATTTACCTGTTCCACCTGAATCCGAAGAGCTTTTGCAATATTAACACGCATTTCATCAATATAAGGCCGCATCTTCGGACGCTGTGCAATAATAGTTGCATCAATATTTTCTACGAGAAACAAATTCTCTTCCAGTAAATCTGCTACATATTCCAGAAGTTTGATGCTTGAAATTCCTTTATATGCAGGATCTGTATCCGGAAAATGTTTTCCAATGTCTCCCAGTGCTGCTGCTCCCAGCAGAGCATCTGCAATTGCATGCAAAAGCACGTCTGCATCTGAGTGCCCCAATAGTCCTTTTTCATAAGGCACCTCAACCCCGCCTATAATCAACTTCCGGTCTTCTACCAGTTTATGAACATCATATCCCATTCCAATTCTCATACTGCCTGTTCCCTCCTGTCCAAATTACTTACTGTGTGTTATCTCTTTTTTCTGTTTCTGGGTCACCTTCCTCAGATTCTACCTCTTCTTCATCAACCATCTGCAGGTCATCCGAAGAATTCTCACTCTGTTCTTTATTCAGTGCCCACACTTTCTTTGCCGAAATAACTGCGTAACCAGCGCCTACTACTATAAATATGATTGACATCCCCACCATCAATGCAAGATTACTCGGCTGCTCCTGATACACCTGCTGAATAATTCTAATTCCCAAATATACCAAATACATTCCGGCTACAATCCGCAATACAAGTCCTGATTTTTTATTCATCTTTGTTGCCTCCAACTTTTTCTCGTTCTTTGATTTTATCAAAAAAGAAGCCCTCATTCAAGGACTTCTTTCCCGAGTAGCGGAAACTGGATTTGAACCAGCGACACCACGGGTATGAACCGTGTGCTCTAGCCAACTGAGCTATTCCGCCATATTCTGTTTTTTGAAATCTATGGGGCCTACAGGGCTCGAACCTGTGACCCTCTGCTTGTAAGGCAGATGCTCTCCCAGCTGAGCTAAGACCCCATA
>CASERA010000217.1 GCA_949290175.1 uncultured Ruminococcus sp. | reverse complement strand
GTTATTAATTGCAATTATAGTTGCGATATTATTCAGCGTTTTTATGAGTGCAGCTGTCATCATCCTTATTCTGTTAAGTAGAAAAATAAAACATGACAGTCATACAGATCCACTATCACAGGTGTATAATCGCAAATATCTGGAAAAGGATCTTAGGAAAGTGTTCTCTGGCAGATGCACAAATACTGTGTTTGGAATATTGATGTTAGATGTAGATTATTTCAAATTATATAATGATTTTTATGGGCATCAGGCAGGCGATTTAGTAATCAAACAGGTGGCTAAATGTGTAAAATCTTCTGTCAGAAATGAGGACAAAGTCATCAGATATGGCGGTGAAGAATTTTTAGTTTTATTAAAAGATATAGATAATAACAGGATGAATGATGTATGCAATAGAATTCAGCAGGAGATATATACTGCCAATATTCCGCATGCTAAATCAAAGGTGAGTGAGTTTGTAACGGTAAGTATTGGCGGAACCATGGGCAAAGTTTATAATTATGAACAGCTGCTTGATAAAATAAAACTGGCTGACCTTCAGTTATATAAAGCAAAAGAAAATGGGAGAAATCAATATAAGTTAGGATAAAGACCGTTCAGTCATGATGTTTACATTGCTAGATGAGGCATATATCGGAGGTGAGCTGCATCAGGAAATATCCTATGATAAAAAGCGGACAGAAGAGTAGTATCAGAGTCTGCTATAAAAGCTTGATTTCGGTGGTTTTCCATGATATACTTCTTCTAAAAATCATTACATTTTTAGGAGGAGTATTTTTTATGGACGCAGACCCCGCAGGGACCACAATTATTTTTGATTTATTAATCTTAGTATTTTTCACATTGATGAATGCTTTTTTTGCAGGAGCTGAGATGGCAGTTGTTTCTGTTAATAAGAACAAAATCCGAAGTCTGGCAGAGGAAGGAAACAAGAAAGCAATCATCATTCAAAGTCTTTTCGAAGATTCTACGAAATTTCTTTCGACGATTCAGATAGCGATTACATTTGCAGGATTCTATTCCAGTGCATCTGCGGCAGCAGGAATTGCACCGGTATTGGGTGCATGGATGGAAAATAGAGGAATTCCATATAGTATGGCGATAGCGAGAAATGGTGTAACATTACTTCTGATGTTCTTCAACCTTGTATTTGGAGAATTGGTACCAAAAAGGATTGCACTGCAGATGGCAGAAGGCTTTTGTATGTTGACAGTAATGCCGATTCACTATATTTCTATTATTTTATCACCATTTATTAAGCTGCTTTCGGTATCTACTAAAGTGGTACTTAAACTTTTACACATGAAGACTGAGGATCAGGAGGAAGCTGTAACAGAAGAAGAAATCAAGGCACTTCTGAAAATGGGAAGCGAGCATGGTACAGTGGAAGACAGTGAACGCGAGATGATTAATTCCATATTTTCATTTGCCGACCGTACAGCAAGAGAACTGATGGTTCCAAGAAGAGAAGTGTTTACACTGGATGTGGAAGAGACACTGGAAGACGTACTGGATGAGGTTCTGGAATCCAGACATACAAGAATACCGGTATATGAAGAAACAGTAGATAACATCATTGGAATCCTGCATGTAAAAGACGTGATGATTGCAATGCGTCGTAGTGTTGCATCGTCCATAGATATGAGAAGTATTTTAAGAGAGCCTTTTTTTGTTCCTGATACAAAGGATGCGGATGATTTATTTCGTGAATTACAGGAATCCCATCGTCATATGGCGGTGCTGGTAGATGAATACGGTGGTTTTTCAGGAATTATTACGATAGAAGACCTTGTAGAAGAAATAATGGGAGAGATCAGCGAAGAGGATGAGATTGTAGAACCGGAGATTTTGGAACTTGCTGGGGGTGGATATTTGCTGGACGGCGGTATGCTGATAGAAGATTTGAATGAAGAATTGGGCTTGAAGCTCCAAATAGAGAACTATGATACATTATCCGGATATCTCATTGAGCATCTGGGACATATTCCGAAAGAGGATGAAACTGAAACTATTGAAGTGGATGGATTGGAGTTTTACATTGAAAAGGTTAAAGATAATCGTATCAGCAAGGTGCGTTTAAAGAAATTAGAAAAAACAGAAGAACAGTTATAAGTAGTTATTAGGAAAAGTAAGAAAACAGAGTGGTTGAAAAGATGGATTTATATTGAATTCTTATAAATTCATAGTTATAATAAGGCTATATTTATAAATTGAATTCGTAATAAAAGGAGACCATCTATTATGAAAATGTTATCAATCGAGCAGGAATTAAAAAGCAATTCTTATCCGGGGAGAGGAATTATCCTTGGAAAAAGTAAAGATGGAACAAAGGCAGTGGCAGCTTATTTTATTATGGGAAGAAGTGAGAATAGCCGTAACCGCATTTTTACAGAGGAAGGACAGGGAATTCGAACACAGGCATTTGACCCGTCGAAACTGACAGATCCAAGTTTAATTATTTATGCCCCGGTTCGGGTACTTGGTAATAAGACTATTGTAACAAATGGTGATCAGACCGATACCATTTATGAAGGAATGGATAGACAGATGACATTTGAACAGACTCTCCGCTCCAGAGAGTTTGAACCGGATGGTCCAAATTATACACCACGCATTTCCGGAATTATGCATATTGAAAATGGAAAGTATAATTATGCAATGTCGATTTTAAAAAGTAATAACGGCAGTCCCGAAGGGTGCAATCGTTATACATTTGCGTATGAAAATCCGGCAGCAGGAGAAGGGCATTTTATTCATACATATATGCACGATGGTAATCCGCTCCCAAGTTTCGAAGGGGAACCGAAGTTGATATCTGTTCCGAACGAAATAGAAGAATTTACAGAGCTGTTGTGGAGTAGTTTGAATGAAGAGAATAAAGTTTCTCTGTTCGTACGTTATATTGATATTGAAACAGGATGTTATGAGACAAAGATTGTAAATAAAAATAAATAACTTCAGGCAGAGTAATGTTATATTAGAATATCTGTGAAAGAAAAAGGAGCGGAAAAGATGAAAGAATTAGAATTAAAATATGGATGTAACCCCAATCAGAAGCCTGCAAAAATTTCGGTTAATGATGGAAGAGAGCTTCCTATTGAAGTATTGTGCGGAAGACCGGGCTATATCAATTTTATGGATGCCTTCAATGGATGGCAGCTGGTATCAGAATTAAAAAAAGCAACAGGGCTTCCGGCAGCTACGTCCTTTAAGCACGTATCTCCCGCAGGTGCAGCAGTGGGTCTTCCGTTGAGTGACACATTGGCGAAAATTTACTGGGTAGATGATTTGGGAGAGCTGTCCCCTCTGGCATGTGCCTATGCTCGTGCAAGAGGTGCGGATAGAATGTCTTCTTTTGGAGATTTTATTGCTTTGTCTGATGTGTGCGATGTATCAACGGCAAAACTAATTAAGAGGGAAGTTTCCGATGGAGTAATTGCCCCGGGATATGAGCCGGAAGCGTTGGAAATTCTGAAAGAAAAGAAAAAAGGAAATTACAATGTAATCCGGATAGATCCAGAGTATATTCCGAGCCAAATTGAGCATAAAGATGTATTCGGTATTCAATTTGAGCAGGGAAGAAACGAATTGGTTATTGATGAAGCATTATTTTCCAATGTAGTAACAGAACAAAAAGAAATTCCAAAAGCTGCAAAGAGAGACCTTGCAATTGCTATGATTACCTTAAAATATACACAGTCCAATTCCGTATGTTATGTCAAAGATGGACAGGCAATTGGCATCGGAGCCGGACAGCAGTCCAGAATCCATTGTACAAGACTTGCAGGGACGAAGGCAGATAATTGGTTTCTGCGTCAGAGCCCTCAGGTATTGGGGCTTCAGTTTGTAGATGGAATTAAGAGAGCTGACCGTGATAATGCAATTGACCTGTATATAGGAGAAGATTATATGGATGTATTGGCTGATGGAGAATGGGAGAAGTTTTTTAAAGTGAAACCGGAAGTCTTCACCAAAGAAGAAAAAAGAGCATGGTTAAATCAGATGACAGATGTGACATTAGGTTCTGATGCATTCTTTCCGTTTGGAGATAATATCGAACGCGCACATAGAAGCGGTGTCAGATATATTGCCCAGCCAGGAGGTTCTGTCAGAGATGATAATGTAATTGAAACATGTAATAAATATGGAATGGTGATGGCATTTACAGGAATCCGTTTATTCCATCATTAAAATGTGGTAAAATCCGTATGACAGGCTATGTATCTGGAAGAGGTACATGTTGTAATACGGATTTTTTATGTGTGGAGGAATATAGAATGATATTAGAGACAAGAAGTGCAGAGGAAACGTTTCGAATTGGAGAAGAACTTGGACAAAAAGCAGTGCCAGGACAGGTGTTTACACTAACTGGCGATCTGGGAGTTGGGAAGACAGTATTTACCCAGGGATTCGCAAAAGGATTGGGAATTGATGAGACGGTCAGCAGTCCTACATTTACAATTGTCCAGGTTTATGAAGAAGGAAGACTTCCGTTTTATCATTTTGATGTCTATCGCATTGGAGATGTGGAAGAAATGGAGGAAGTAGGATTTGAAGAATATGTAATGGGAGAAGGTGTTTCCCTGATTGAGTGGGCGAATTTGATTGAAGAAATTCTTCCAAACAATCGTACAGAGATTACAATTGAAAAAGATTTAGAGCAGGGATTTGATTACCGACGGATTACAATTGAATGCAGTAATAAAACAGAAATGATTTGCAGAATTTGAGAAAAAAGAGTAACATATAGAGAGCAGTAAAGTGAAGTAGAAAGGAAGTAACATATGCGGGTATTGGCGATTGACAGCTCCGGGCTGACAGCGACAGTTGCAGTTGTGGAGGAGATAAAGACAATTGCAGAATATACAGTAAATTATAAAAAAACGCATTCCCAGACACTGCTTCCCATGATTGATGAAGTAGTGAAGATGATAGGATTGGATTTGAATTCCATAGATGCGATTGCAGTAGCGGGCGGTCCGGGATCTTTTACAGGACTGCGGATTGGTTCGGCTACGGCAAAAGGGCTGGGACTTGCATTGAATAAGCCGTTAATCCATATTCCGACGGTAGATGGATTGGCATATGGTGTGTACGGATGTGAAGATATTATCTGTCCCATTATGGATGCAAGAAGAAATCAGGTGTATACCGGGATTTATACATTTTCCAGAAAAGCTGAAGAAAAAGAGGGAACGAAAAAGGCGGAGCCGGTATTCCAGGTTATTAAAATGCAGATGGCAGTTTCCATTGAAGAATTGATTGAGCGGTTGAACAGATACCGTCGTCCGGTTGTTTTTCTCGGAGATGGAGTTCCCGTTTATGAACAAATACTGGAAGAAAAGATGAAAGTGCCGTATTCTTTTGCACCTTCCTATATGAATCTTCAGCGTGCAGCAGTCGTAGGAGCGCTGGGAATCAAATATTTTAAAGCAGGTAAGTATGAGACAGCCAAAGAGCATTGTCCGGATTATCTGCGAGTTTCACAGGCAGAAAGAGAACGGGCAGAGAAGGAGAAGAATGCACAGATGGTTCTTCGTGAACTGAAACGGGAAGATGCGGCAGCAGTGGCGGAGATGGAGCAGCAGATTTTCTCAGATCCGTGGAGCGAAAAAGGTGTAATGGAAACCATTGAGCAGAAGCAGACCATTTGTATTGCAGCAGAAAAAGCAGGGCATCTTCTGGGATATATGCTGGTGTATACTGCGGCAGATGAAGGAGAAATTGCCCGGATTGCTGTTCAGAAAGAATTCAGAAGACGAGGGGCTGCGGGGAAGATGATGCAGCATTTGGAAAGCATTTGTAAGGACAGAAAAATCAAAAAGCTGCTGCTGGATGTGCGGGAAAGTAACAAAGCAGCGAGAAATTTCTATGCAGAAACCGGATTTTCAGAAGATGGAATTCGTCAGGGATTTTATACAAATCCTGCGGAAGATGCGGTCCTGATGAGCAGGGAATTTGACTGGTAGTGCAGGAAGCAGTTCCCAGTAGGAATGAAATCGGAATCCGGATATAATGTAGGCGTAACAAAAAGAAAATCCAGGAATCACAGGAGGAGATTGTATGCGCCAGTATCAAAAGAGAGAAACAAAAGAAGTAAGCAAAATTATTTGCAATAAATGTGGAAAAGAAATTCCGGTATCAGGCGGTCATGAAATGGAAGGTGTATTCCGGGTAGATTATCTCTGGGGATATTTCTCAGAAAGAGACGGAGAAAAACACGCTTTTGATTTGTGTGAAAAATGTTATGATGAATTACTAAAAACATTTCAGATACCGGTGGAAATAGAGGGATGATATGTTAGATGTATGTTTGCTTGGAAGTGGCGGAATGATGCCGCTTCCATACCGTTGGCTGACTGCGCTGATGGCCAGGTTCAATGGCAGCAGTCTGCTGATTGACTGCGGGGAAGGAACGCAGATTGCAATTAAAGAAAAAGGATGGAGTTTCAAGCCTATAGATGTGATTTGTTTTACACATTATCACGGCGATCATATCAGTGGCCTTCCGGGACTCCTTCTTACTATGGG
>CASERA010000216.1 GCA_949290175.1 uncultured Ruminococcus sp. | reverse complement strand
GTATCCCTGTTCCGGACTCACGGTATCATAGTTCCGGACTTCCGGTATCCGTTCCTCCGGAACAGGGGTACATTTTTACCGTAATATACATTAAGCAAATATCCCACAACTTCATTTTTATCAAAGGTTTCATTTCCATGATGATCTATAGTAGCATCTGGTACAATGGTATTGTATTCATCCGATTCCGAATATTCTGATTTTAAATATTCATAAAAATCTTGATACAATGTATCTAATCCATGACTTTTATCGAATCCTGTTCCAATAACAAACAATTTTCTACACATATCTCATCCTCATGCTAAACTCTATTTTTATTTCACTAACTACTTGTATCTCTTTTCCTTATCTAGATATGCTTCATACGCCATACATCTACCTCCTCATAGCAAAAATCAGATAATACAACAGATGTAGTTCAAATATTTTAATATATCAAAATATTTATTGATACTTCTGCGTTTGTGCTAAAAAACTGCTTACTCCAGACCCTCCATAATCTAGAAATAAATTATTTTCCCATGCATAAATATACACACACAATCAAAACAATTTTTTTAAGACTAAATTATAAATACACCCTGCTGAAATTTCCCTACTTTCTTCTCAGAGTCTTCTGGTGAATACAAAACAATCACCTCTATTTACAATCAGGTCACCCGTCCATCTATTTTTACCCATTTCATCTAGCGTTATTCTGTCTGCACAGTCCATAAAAACAGTGTAAAACCGTACAAAACAATACTCAATATCACTCATTTTCAGCCTTATAAACTAGGAGAAAAAAATCCCCACTCTCTCAGCGATCCAAAGCCTTTCTTAGCATCAATTTTTCTTAGCATCAATTATTCTTTCCACAACATTTTTTATATTTCTTTCCTGAACCACATGGACACGGATCATTTGGATATATTTTCTTTTCTACTCGTATTGGTTCCTCGTTCAGCCCTCTCGGAAACATTGTTGTTTGAATAACATCTGTATTTCCATTCAAGTCAACCTGCACCCCCATAGCCTGCAACTGTGGTGCGGCATCCTTTAAAATTGCAGCCGCATTAGAACTTGTTGGAACAATTGTTGGCATTTTATCGGTAGGCATTTTTCTTGCTATTTCACTTGGTTTGTACCCTCTGTTCTCTTTCATTCGGGTATTGTTATGTGCCGCCACAAGTAATCCTAACAATTCATTTATCATCTTTTCTTCAAATTCAATATTGGCTTCCGTCATTTTATTGATAATCTTTGATGGTGATTCGCCTTCATAACTATTTGCCCATACCTGCAGACACCATGTCACTGCCTGTTCATAAGGAAGCCTTAATTTCTTAATGAAAAAAGATTCCAGTTTTTTATATTCAGATGAACTTGCCTCATATCCAATTCTACATATCTCATCTATCTGCTGTGCCGAGGGGATATAAAAATCTTTATCCATCTGTTGTCGAAGCAAATAATCAAATTCTTCATCCTCAAACAGCTGTAAATGCACAAATATTCCTTTTTCTGAGTATAACGGATTCTCTTTTGGCCATCCTTTCACCCCAAGTCTGTCCATTGTAAAAAGACACGATTCCACAATATCAACCGGCATTTCCCAAAGCATTTCTATCATTTCATCTATAGAGCACTTCACTTTCTGCCTATACATTTCATAGATAACTTCGATCGGTGCTATTCCATAATATTGTATAAAAAAATGTATGCACTTTACCATCCAACCTTTTCTGCATTGCTTCAATCGAAATGCCTCATCATCTATTTTGGAAAAGGCAACTGCAACATCTTCAAATACACAAAATCTGTCAGTAGGATCTTCAAAATATCCGATCCAGTATCTGTAAAGCTGCATCGCATCTACCACTTCATTTACAGAAACAGCGGTAGGAGAAATGCAAGCTTTCCGAAATAATTCCATCTGTTCTTTTGTAAGGCATGCCAATCTACTTTTAAGCACTTCCTCTGTGCAAAAATTATCAACAATTCTATCTATTAAATCAGCTTTTCGGAGTCCTGAACACTTTCTGATTTCAAAACTTCTTGCCTGATCTAACAGTTCTTCTTTTGTATATTCTGTCAAATATTCTCTTAATAACATTTCTGCTCCCTATCTATCCATAATTTATCTTCTATAACCAAATCCATATTCTTTTTTTAATCTCTCATATATTTCAAATGCTATCGGACAGACTTCTACCGCTTCCAATACACTGTACAAACTTTGTAACCGTCCTGGCTGATCCGTATATGGATATTTCCTGCAATTCTCAGGTTTATATTCTCCTAGCTTACAGTTTCCGTCTTCTTCCAGAAAATCACATGGATGATGCTTGGTTACATATGTATTTTCACTTTCTTTTTTTATCAAATAAAAATTTATAAGCTCTCCTTTAGTAATTCCCAAATATTCTGCATCTTTCTCCAAATCTTCTTCTGGAATACTTCCACAGTACATCTTACAACAGTTCCTACATCTGCGGCAGTCGTAATTTGCAAACAACTCTTCATGAAGTTTTTTGAACTGCTCGTCCAATTCTTTTTCATCTGCATTACATTTTAAAAATGTACGAAATTCAATATTTTCATTTTCCTTTTTCTTCGCCTCAAATTTTACTTTTCTTGGTGCAATCATATTATCACCTCATTTTTCTATAATATTTCATCTTTTGCTAACACTGAACCTTTTCTCGCTCAACTCTGTCCCGCCAAATTTATCCCTTACATATTGACAGGTTGCAAAATAATAATCCTGACTTCCTTTCCATCAAAACTCCTGTTAAAATTTGTTTCAAAAGCATGTCTGTCTTTTATAATTTTTTCTTTGTCGTAGATAAAAAAAATATATAACCTGCCTTATAATGTACAATATCAGCTTCTATTTCTTCTGTCAGCTTTTTTAAGTTTGTGGATGTTCTTGTACACTTTGCTTCTATGATTGTATTTAAAGAAAGAATTTTTATATCACTTCTAACAGTTCCAACTCCCGAATCATCACTTACCTCTCTTCTAGCATCCGGATACAATGGCTTTATAACTGCATAAAGCAAATGCTGAAAATCATATTCATTTTCAATCTGTATTTTTTTCAAGTTTTCAGACGTAAGTGATGCCCTCATATTCCTCTACAGTATCCACTGATTTCAACTTTTCGATATACCCTTTCAGCATATTATCCATTAATTCTCCCCCATCTCAGATAAAACAAAAACAACGGATCCAGAACATACACTTTTCCGTCTTTCCATTCTATTGCTTTATAAATTTCTTCTTTTTCTTTTAGGATCGTTTGTAAATTATTTAAATGATTTTTTACAGAATTTTTATCTGGTTTTCCTTCTGTTTTAGGAATAAGGTTTATGATTCTGTCATAAACTGTATCAAAATCTAATTCCATAATCGGAGGATTTTTGGCTAACGATTCCACAATCAGCCCATACAAATCCAATTCTTTTCCATCTAACGTTTTGTATAAATTTCTTTTCTTTCCACGCGGATTTGGACCTTTAGACATTACATTTACCACATCATAATAGTTAAAGTTGACCGTTGTAAATTTATATGCCATTTCCAACATATCAAAATTTACAATATGCTCATTTTTGTCTTCCAACAATGTGCAAATGCTCAAGCAAATATACTGCATTAACTGTGGTGATGTAAGACATTCAATTGCCAACTGTTCTGCAACTTCATCTGTTATCTTAATGTCAAGCTGTTTAAAACCTTTTAAAGCAATCTCTTTTAAATCCTTTTTTTCCCACGCCTCAATATTAATTAAACTTAATCTCCCCGATAAATCTGCATTCTGCCGAATTGCATCGTCTGCCCTATGTGGAAGGGAAACTACGACTACCTTTAATTCTCTTCTGATTGCATCTTTGAGCTGTTGTGCCATTTTTGTCTGCATCTCTTTCGAAGCATAATGAAAATCATCAATTACTAACACTTTATCATGCTCTTTATAATATTGAATAACGGTATCTTTCGCTAGGACATACTTTTCACTTTTACTGTCTGTTTCCTTACTATTTCCTTCATTAACCTCTCTTTCTGTCGTCAATTCTCCTTTATAAGGCAACCCCACTTTTGCAGCAACAATTGCCCAAAAATCTGTGTTGCTGTTAAAATCCGCACCAGAAATTTCAACAATATTGTCAAATCCAATTACCTTTTCACATAAGATTGTCTTTCCCATTTTTGATGGTCCAATTAATGATGTAAGGCAACCCGCTGTTCTCAATGCCTGCTTTAAACGTAATTCATATGATATACCTGTATTTTCATAATTTCTGGAGACATATGTATATTCCGGATACGCTCCAGGTTTAAATACATTTTCCGCTTTTAGTCTCATATTAGCACCTCCAAATATAAATCACTCTAATTATAACACATTTTATTACTTTTTAAACATTTTATTACTTTTTATTAGTTTGAATAGCATTTGACCACGACATAATATATTTTCATTATTATATTGCAGCACAAATCATTCTGTTATGTAGCATACTTAATGTAAAATAAAAAGGCTGAAGCCAATGATGTGACTCCACCCCTTTAATTTCTCTCGACAAAAGAAAACATATAATCCTTGCATTTATATTTAATTATTCTGAATGATATTCACTCCAAATCACCATTTTTACGTAACAAATTCAATCTCGTAACAATATCATTCTTTCCTTTTCTGCTTCGTTTAGTTTTATCTAATTCATATATCTTGTATGACCGAGTTTACTTCATTCCCGATGTACCGGGCAGGCTTCTCGATTTTTAGTAATATTTCATCATTTAATGCTAGTTTTCTCATG
>CASERA010000215.1 GCA_949290175.1 uncultured Ruminococcus sp. | reverse complement strand
GTGAAGATAATCACATATGTAGAAAAAGGCCTGCATGGAAGGGAGCGCTTTACGATTTTCTATCTTGTTGATATAGCTTTCGCTCTGACCGAGAGAAAGGCTCATATCCCTGGCCGAAACACCGAGATTGGTGCGCAATTCGCTTAAACGTTGATAAAATAATTCTGCGTAATCCATAAGGATACCTCCTGATATTAAGAATTATATTCGATGCATGCCCAAAATATGAAGAAAAGAAGGATTTATTGAAAAAGTGATATGGAATATAATGCCATATATTGGAGAAATATGAGAGGAGTTAAAAAGAATTGGTAGGTTATAACTGAGAAAAATCTTATATACAATATTAATAAATAAGCTTTTTTATTGATACAAATTATTGGAAAATCAAAAGAGAGTAAGGTATAATTTACAAAATAAGGAATTAAATTCTTTATTATTGAAATAACAGAGAATTAAAAGAAACAAAGGAGAGAGAAGATGAAAAGGAAATTAGTTAGTGTAATGTTATGCCTAACAATGGTTTCTATGCTGGCAACAGCATGTGAAGGAGGAAGCTCTAAGAAATCTGCATCGGAAGAAGAGTCGACATCAAAAACAGAAGTGGAAATTAAAAATGAAGGTGATCCAGTGATTTTGGCTACAATGACAGACGAAGAAAGCCAAATTTATGGAGAATTAATGAAACAAATTTTAGAAGCAAACGGCTATGAAGTTGATGCAAGTGGTGTTGGAACATATAATAATTCAACATTGCCTAGACAATCCTTGATGGAAAACCAAGTGGATATTGTACAAGATTATACTGGCCGTGGGATGATGTTTATTGAAGATGTAGATCCCACTTTATATCAAACAGATTTAGAAACTGCATTTAAGACCACAAAAGAAGCAGATGCTGAAAATGGTTTGGTGTGGCTGTGTTATTCACCATATACCAATACAGATGCTATTTGTGTACGGAGAGAGTGGGCTGAAGAAAATAAGATTAAGGATTTCAATGACTTCGCAGATTATATAAATGATGGGGGAGAAATGAAACTTGCAATTGCAACAGAAAATAGTTATGTTGCAACTTCTCCTATGTGTATTCCGGGGTGGGAAGAAACCTATGGATTTACATTGAATGATGATCAGTTAGTAATTGGAGTAAGCGATCCGCAGTCTATGGTAGCGAACGGAACAGACGGTATTATAGCTGGCAATTGCTATACAACAGGAGGGACACTGGAAGCATTAGACTTATATGCAATTGAAGATCCTGAATATGTTTCTCCAATTTATAGTCCGTCAGCAGTTTGTACGGAGGAGTTTATTGAACAGTATCCGGAAGTAGAAGAAATTATGACGACCATGTTTGAAGCAATTGATGAAGATATTATTCGTGATATGAATAAGAGATTGTCAACTGATGGAGAAAGTGCTGCAGATATTGCATCGGAATTTTTGCAGGAAAATGGATTTGTAGGATAGACAGTGTACTGGCTTCATTTACATGAAGGTAAATGAAGCCGGTTTCAATTTGGAGGAATGTAATGTTAAAAAAGCAAGATATAGCAACAGACATACTTGCCATGAGCATGATGGTGATTTTGTTCTTGAATCAATTTATGTTTCGGTCAAATGCCAGGATTGGAGCAAAGGAAGGTCTATCAGCAGGGGAATGTCTAGGAGCAAATTATATTATCTTAATAATAATAACAATACTACTGCTCATTATGGTAATAATAAAAAAAGATAAAGAAAATTTGAATTTTATAACAGGTATTATTGCAAGTATCTGTTTTGGCTGTGTTATTTTGTTTTGCGGACAGGCAGCAAACGTAGTAGAAGTGCCTCAGCCGAATGGAAGAATATCTATGAGTGTAGGAAGCTATATTTATATTTGTCTGGCATATCTGGTGGAAGTAAAATGCAACGAATATATTCAGAAAAAGTGGAAGAGATTTGTGGTCGTTGCATTAGGATTGTTAATTATGGTTGCTGTGTTTCTGACAGGACAGCTGGATGGTTTGTCTGTAATGAAAGAATACAGCACATATCAAGATCAGTTTGCTGAGTATTTTAGAAATCATATTTTTATGTCCTTTGGAGTTGTAGTATGCGGAGTTATCTTTGGCGTACCACTTGGATGGATTGCATATAAGTATGTAAAGCCAGGAAGAGTAATTAATACGGTTTTAAATACAATCGAGTCGATACCGTCATTGGCGTTGATTTGTGTTATGATGTTTCCTCTTTCCTGGCTTAGCAACCATTTTCCTGTTTTGAAGGAGATGGGAATTGCTGGCGTGGGGGCAACTCCGGTTTTTTGTGCCTTGTTCTGTTATGCTCTTTTTCAGATTGTGAATAGTATGTACGGTGCATTAAAGGTTGTGAATAAGCAGTATATAGAGGCGGCTAAAGGAATGGGGATGACTACGTTTCAAGTTTTCAGTAAAGTAGAATTACCGATTATTTTGCCGGTTATAATTTCCGGTATCCGAGTATCTTTAACAGCGACGATCCTGGGAGTTACAATAGGATCTTATATAGGATATGGCGGCTTAGGAAGGTTTATCTTGCAAGGATTAAATGGATTTGCAATTGATATTGTAATGCTTGGTACAATTCCTATTATGGGATTAGTGTTTTTGTTTGATTTTGTGCTTAAAAAATTAGTGGTATTGTTAGAGATTTATAGGAAATCCAGAGGAGTAGTGAAAATATGATAACATTAAAAGGAGTCACGAAAGTATTTGATAATCAAATTGCGGTAGATCACTTATCGCTGGAACTGAAAAAAGGAGAACTTTGTACATTTGTTGGCGAGTCTGGATGCGGAAAATCGACAACACTTCGGATGATCAACCGACTGATCGAACCAGATGAAGGAACCATTGAAATTGACGGCAGAAATATTTTTGATTATAGACCAGAGGAACTACGGAGAGGAATTGGGTATGTCGTACAAAGTACCGGATTGTTCCCACATATGACAGTAAGAGAAAATATTTCTGTAGTTCCCAGACTGTTAAAATGGGAAGAAGGACGGATCATGGAAAGGGTAAAAGAACTGATCAGCCTTGTCGGATTGGAGGTGCCGTCTTATATTAACAAGTATCCTTCAGAACTGTCTGGTGGAGAGGCACAGAGAATTGGAGTCGCAAGGGCGTTGGCAGCTGATCCCGAAATTATCTTAATGGACGAGCCGTTTGGTGCAGTGGATCCGTTAAACAGGGCAAAACTGCAAAATGAGTTTTTAAAAATTCAGAAACAATTGAAGAAAACAGTTATATTTGTTACGCATGATATCGAAGAGGCGATGAAAATGGGAGATAAGATTGCGATTATGTCTAAAGGTAAACTGGCCGGATTTGGTATGCCTGAAGAAATAATTACTTCAGAGAATGAATTTGTTAAAAAATTCATGGGAACAGAATCTTATATAAAGATATTGGGGCGCTTTGCGGTGGAAGACTATATGAAGTCTGAAATTCAACAGAACCTTCCGCATAGTATTGGAGCAGGCGCTGATTTAAGAAATGCTCTGGCATCTATGGTGGAATATGGGACAAATGCATTAACCGTTTTCAAGGAAGAAAAAGCAGAGGGGACGATTTATTTAGAGGATATAGTAAATATATTCCAGAAAGGACAAGAATGAAAGCAGAAAATAAAAAAATAGATGGACATATTATTGCGATTATTATTTTATTAACCGCATTGTGTACATTTGTATTTGGGTTCCAGTATGCAGAGGATTGGATTTATGAAGTATGGCCGACAGAAATCGGACTTGTGGCAAAGTATAATCTTCCGGATCTGACATTGCAGTTCATTATTATTGCCGGCATTGCATGCATATTGTCAGTCATAATAGGAATGGCTCTTGGGATTTTTTGTTTTACGAAACCAGGGGAATCTTTTGGACTCATTATAGAAAAATTATCTATGATTGTACAGACAATACCAACCATGGCCGTTTTGATGTTTGGCCTTACTGCTTTTGGGATCGGAATGAAGGCAGCAGTTGTAGCATTGTTGCTACAGTCTTTGCTTCCAATCGTGTTTGCAACGATGGCGGGGCTAAGAAATGTTCCAGAGCCATTTATTGAAGCTGGGAAGGGTATGGGGATGACATCAGGCCAGATACTTTTTAAAGTCAGGCTGCCGCTTGCGCTTCCGGTTATTCTGTCAGGAATCCGAACGTCATTGATTATTTGTATTGGGGCAGCAACATTGGCGTTTAGTACGGGAGCAGGGGGATTGGGTCTATTGATTCAGACAGGATGTTCAAATTATAATACTGTCTATATTATGGAAGGAACTGTTCCAATTTGTCTGATTGCAATTTTAATGGATCAGATTTTAAGAAAGATAGAAAAGATTACATACAGAACGGCAGGCTAATACAATGAGTAAAAAAAAGACAATAATAATCCTCTTTTTGTCATTTGGAATCATAGGATCTTATGGCTTCCCTTATATGAAAGGCACTTTTTATAATGTGATGCAGGTAGCATTAGAGTTATCCGATGTGCAGCTGGGCAAAATCTGGAGTGTCTTTGGAATTGTTGGAATGGTTTCTTATGTCGGAGGCGGTTATTTTACAGACTGCATCTCCCCGAAAAAAATCATAACAGTGGCGCTTATGATTTCCGCAGTGCTGCATCTTTATGTATCCTTTGTTCCAAGTTATCCGGTGATATTAATAATTTCTGCATTGATGGGAATTTCCACAGTATTTGCATTTTTTCCAGCATCATCAAAGGTGTTAAGCTTTTTGGGAGAAGATCACAGTTCCGGAACCATTTTCGGTTTATACTATGCCTTGGAAGGTGTGGGAGGAATGCTTATTAATCTTACCGGAACTAGAATGTATGTGATTACAGGAAATGAACTGCAGACGTTTGCGTTAGTAGTACGGTTGTTTGCGTTCTTGAATCTGCTGGGTGCAATTGGTGCATATGTTGGGTTGTCTGGGATCGAGACCGGTGAGCTTAAGGGAAACGTTGTATCCTTTAAACAGTTGAAGTACGTATTTACACAGAAAAAGGTCTGGCTGATTGCGTTGATCACAATGTGCAATTACTGGCTATACTGCAGCCTTACCTATGTAACACCTTACCTGACGGATTTATTTAAAGTATCGGAAGACAAGGCGCTGTTATGTGGAATTATTCGTGTCAATGTGCTGGCACTGCTTGCAGGACTCTTGTTTGGGAGGCTTGCAGATAAAAAGAGATCAGCCTTGGATGTGATTAAGATCATCATGCCGTTGCAGTGTCTGTATAGCGTACTGATTCTGATTAATCAAACAACTGTGAGATCTGTGCAGGCGGCTATTATACTAACAATGGCATTTGCATTTGGAACGACAGGTGTAAAGGTTATCTCTATTGTATTGATATCAGAATCTGATTTCCCATTAATCATGACTGGAACCATAATTGGAGTGGTTGCTTTTATTGGTTATTCGCCAGATGCATTTTTGTATCCGATCGTGGGATGGTTGATGGAAGGGCATGAAATGCAGGGATATTTTTATCTATTTTTGATTTCTTTGATTATTGCAGCTATCGCTGTTATCGGATGTTGGAAGCTTGACAAAATAAGGAGAGGAGATGCGTGAATGAAAAAAGAGACGAAAGAGTTCCGGACGTATCTAAAGTTTGAGAAAGACAGACATCTAATAGGTGTAAAATTTTTATTTACGCAGCAAGAGTATCTTGCCTGCCCAGTAAACGAGGCAACCCACCAGATGTTTTTTTGTATGATGGTTAAATCAGCCGCTGTAGGGCACAGCATGAAAGTGGCAAAAGATCATATCTATTGTTCAGCAGCAAGCGATGTATTAGGATTCACAGAACCTGGTGAGGATATTAGGAACGGGAAGACCGCATATCAGAGACAGTTTTATGAGACACCGGAAATTGCAAAAGAAGTAAGTCAGGGAATACCGTATTTGCACCATCAGGTTTATGGAATGTGTATCAGACCTTTGGAGGAATGTGAGCAGGAACCGGATGTTGTAATGATGTTTTGTAAGCCTTATACGGCTATGCGGATTATTCAGGGCTATTCTTATACATTTGGTGTGGACAGGCAGATTCAGACTGTAGGTATGGGCGGTATCTGTACAGAGTTGATGGCCGGGGCTTATCAAAGGCAGGATATGAATGTATCTTTCCTTTGTTCGGGAACCCGATTTGCGGGGTCCTGGAGGGATGATGAAGTGGGAGTGTCCTTCCCCTATGTGATATTTTTAAGGGTTTTGGATGGAGTGAAACAGACGGCGGATACCTTTGAACCGGACGAAAAGAAAGAAGAAATCCAGGAAAGGGGAAAGCTTTTTGGGATTCCAGTCACACTGGAAATGGGAACTAATTATCACAGATCCAGCCTGGGTGTGGCCAGAATGGGCGTCACAGGTTATTATCCAAGAAAACGAAAAAAAGAGTAAGGTAAAAGATATGGACAAATTATC
>CASERA010000214.1 GCA_949290175.1 uncultured Ruminococcus sp. | reverse complement strand
TGCCTCTATGAGATATTTATCTCAGCGGTATACGATGCCTTATAAAGAGGTAACAGGAACACTAACCGATATAGGTACAGAAGAACTGGCGCATATGGAAATGATTTGTGCCATTGTATACCAGCTTACCAAAAACTTAACTCCTGAGGAAATCGAGAAATATGGTTTTGCACCTTACTATGTAGACCATACACTCGCTCTCTGGCCACAGGCTGCAAGCGGAACCCCTTGGACCGCCACTGTATTTCAGTCCAAGGGAGACCCTATTACAGACCTTCATGAAGATTTAGCAGCAGAGCAAAAAGCCCGCACCACCTACGATAATATTCTGCGCCTTGTTAAAGACCCCGAAGTTTGTGATCCAATCCGCTTCTTAAGAGAACGAGAAATCGTACATTACCAGCGATTTGGCGAAAGTCTGCGCATCGTACAGGAACACCTTGACAGTAAAAACTTTTATGCCATCAACCCTGCATTTGATAAAAATCAAAATTGTAAAAACAATAATTGACACCTCTTTTTCCTGCCTCTTCTCTCAAACAGATATGGGATATTATTTCTCTTGATATCCCATATCTGTTTTTTTCATCTGCTCTCTTTATTCCAATTCATATTCCCTCTTGATTTAGGATGACAAATCCCGCTCTTTCATGTACAATGATTTCTGATTGATTTAAATAAAACAAAAGATTTTTATAAAGGAGTCAAAATGAGTATTTTAAACGTTGAACACCTCACACATGGTTTTGGTGACCGAGCTATCTTTTCAGATGTATCTTTCCGCCTTCTCAAAGGAGAACATATCGGGCTGGTTGGTGCAAATGGAGAAGGAAAATCCACATTTTTAAATATAGTTACAGGAAAACTAATGCCCGATGAAGGTAAAATCGAATGGGCAAAAAATATACGTGTTGGTTATCTGGATCAACACACTGTTCTAGAAAAAGGAATGACTATCCGCGACGTTCTCAAATCTGCCTTTGCACCTCTATTTGCACTGGAAGAACGGATGAATTCTATATGCGATTCTCTCGGCACAGCAGCTCCGGAAGAAATGGATACCATGATGGAAGAACTTGGAACTATTCAAGACACGCTCACCCTTCATGATTTTTATATTATCGATGCAAAAGTAGAAGAAGTTGCGAAAGCTCTTGGATTGCTTGATATAGGGCTTGAAAGAGATGTTATGGATTTAAGTGGTGGACAGCGTACAAAAGTTCTGCTTGCAAAACTGCTCCTGGAAAAACCTGATATCCTGCTTTTGGACGAGCCCACCAATTACCTGGATGAAGAACACATTGCATGGCTGAAACGATATCTGATTGACTATAAGAATGCATTCATCCTGATATCCCATGACATTCCATTTCTCAATGATGTCATTAATATTATTTATCATATGGAAAATCAGGAATTAAACCGCTATGTCGGTGATTATCATCATTTTGAAGAGGTATATGCGGTTAAAAAGGCACAGCTGGAAGCTGCTTATCGTAGGCAGCAACAGGAAATTAGTGAATTAAAAGACTTTGTTGCCAGAAATAAAGCCCGCGTTTCTACCAGAAATATGGCTATGTCCCGTCAGAAAAAACTAGATAAAATGGATATCATTGAACTTGCTGCAGAGCGTCCAAAACCGGAATTTCATTTCCGTTACGGAAGAACTCCTGGCAAATATATTTTCGAAACAACAGATTTAGTGATTGGTTATGATGAACCACTTTCCAAACCACTGAACCTTTCTATGGAAAGAGGTCAGAAAATTGCACTGGTAGGGGCAAATGGAATCGGAAAAACAACATTACTAAGAAGTATTTTAGGTCTCATTCCGTCTTTAAATGGAACCTGTGAACTGGGCGAAAATCTTCAAATCGGGTATTTTGAACAGGAAGTAAAGGGAGAGAATAAAACAACCTGCATTGAAGAAATCTGGCAGGAATTTCCTTCCTTTACACAGTACGAAGTACGCTCCGCTCTTGCAAAATGCGGGCTTACAACAAAACATATTGAAAGTCAAGTGCGCGTTTTAAGCGGAGGGGAACAGGCGAAAG
>CASERA010000213.1 GCA_949290175.1 uncultured Ruminococcus sp. | reverse complement strand
GAACTGAATCACGAACTGGAGTGTATCAGGAAAGGATTGAGGTATTATGCAGTGTAAAGATATTATGGCGATGATTGAAGGGACGTATCCGAAGAGCGCGGCTCTTGATTTTGATAATGTAGGTCTTCAGGCGGGAAGAAGCCAAAAAGAAGTGAACCGGATTTATTTGGCTTTGGATGCTACGGATGAGGTGATTGAACAGGCAATTGAAGCTGGAGCAGATATGTTAATTACGCATCATCCGCTGATTTTTTCTCCACTAAAGAGCGTGACAGACGAAGATTTTATAAGCAGAAGAATTCTGAAGCTGATACAGCATGATATTGCATATTATGCGATTCACACAAATTATGATGTACTTGGCATGGCAGAATTGTCAGGGAAAATTCTGGAATTAAAGGATACAGAAGTATTGACGGTAACGCTCAATACACAGACCGGTGAAGAGGGAATTGGAAGAATAGGAACTCTTCCTCATACTATGACGCTGGAGGAATGCTGTGTTTATATTAAGCATAAACTGAAATTGGGAGCTGTGAAGGTATTTGGCGATAGAGACAGAAAAGTACAAAGAATTGCAGTATCACCGGGCTCTGGAAAAAGTATGGTAGATGCTGCTGTTACAAAAGGTGCGGATGTCCTGGTAACAGGTGATATTGGACATCATGAAGGCTTGGATGCGGTGGCGCAGGGATTGTCAGTTATCGATGCCGGACATTATGGAACAGAGTATATTTTTATTGATGATATGAAGCAGTTTCTTTCAGAACGGCTTCCGGCGGCGGTGATTCTGACAGCACCGATTGTACATCCATTTCAGGTAATATAGAATCCCGAACAGGAGGGCTTATGGAAAAAGAGTTTTGTACAGTTCAGATTGGAGAGAGAATAAAAACTTACGAAAAAGGCATCACATATAAGGCGATTGCAGAGGAGTTTCAGAAAGAATATCCTCATCAAATTGTCCTTGTATTTATAGACCGCCTGCGTCTGCAAGAGCTGAATAAACGACTGAAAAAAGATTGTGAGCTGTCATTTATTACGACAGCAGATTCTATTGGTTATGAAACATATAGAAGAAGCCTCTGCTTTATGTTGGTAAAAGCCATACATGATGTAGGAGGTCATGACAAGGTGGAGAATGTTCGGATTCATTTTTCTGTGAGCAAAGGATATTATTGTACCATAGAAGGGGATGTGAAGCTGAATCAGGTATTTTTGGAACGCGTAGAAGCACGTATGCATGAGTTGGCAGAGGCAAAGATTCCAATAGAGAAGCGTTCCGTGCATACGTCAGAAGCAGTGGATTTATTCCGAAAGCATGGCATGTATGACAAAGAAAGGCTATTTGGTTATCGCAGAGTATCCAGGGTCAATATTTATAAAATGAATGAATTTGAGGACTATTATTATGGATATATGGTTCCGGATTCAGGATATTTAAAAAAGTTTGCATTATATTTGTATGATGAGGGATTTGTAATTCAAATGCCAACCAGAGAGAATCCGGAGGTACTGCCGGATTTTGCTCCTAGAAAAAAACTGTTTCAGGTTTTAAAAAGCTCTGTTTTGTGGGGAGACCTTCAGAATATTGAAACAGTAGGTGCTTTGAATGACATGATAACAAAGTATGACATGCGTGAAATTGTTCTGGTTCAGGAGGCTTATCAGGAAAGACAGATTGCAGAGATTGCTGCCAGAATTGCAGAGAGGCCGGAGAATAAGATTGTATTGATTGCAGGTCCATCTTCTTCGGGAAAAACAACATTTTCTCATCGGTTGTCGATTCAACTTCGGACGCAAGGGATGAGACCGCATCCAATTGCAGTGGACAATTATTTTGTAAATAGAGAAGATACGCCTAGGGATGCAGATGGAAATTATAATTTTGAATGTTTGGAAGCAATTGATGTCAGCAGTTTCAATGAAGATATGAAAGCGCTTCTGGCTGGAGAAGCCATACATCTTCCTGTTTTTGATTTTAAGAAGGGAATCCGCAGTTATGATACAAATCCAACTCAACTTGGAGAGCAGGATATTCTGGTAATAGAAGGAATCCACTGCCTAAATCCAAAGATGACTCAGGGGTTGAGTGATGACAGGAAGTTTCGCATCTATATCAGTGCATTGACTCAGTTAAACATTGATGAACACAACCGGATTCCTTCTACAGACGGACGTCTGATTCGCAGGATTGTAAGGGATGCAAGGACACGGGGAATCTCCGCACAGAATACAATTGCCATGTGGTCCTCTGTACGCAGAGGAGAGGAAGAGAATATCTTTCCCTTTCAGGAAGAGGCGGATATGATGTTTAATTCTTCTTTGCTTTATGAATTGTCGGTATTGAAACAATATGTGGAACCATTGCTGTTTGGTGTGGAAAAAGATAGTCCGGAATACCTGGAGGCAAAACGATTATTAAAGTTTTTTGATTATTTTATTGGAATAGGAAGCGAATATGTTCCGGCAAATTCTCTTTTGAGAGAATTTATTGGCGGTGGCTGTTTCGGGGTATAGAAAAAGATTCTATTTTTAGATATGATGAGATGAAAAGAGCATTGCTGCGATTATATAGATATCTACGGATGTCGCGCAGACAATGCTTTTTTGGTACAAAAAGTAAGATAAGGTAGGAAAGATACGTGAAGAAGAATTGGAATAAACAGGAATTTAAAGATTTAACACAGGATATTGGGTGCGATATTGTAGGAAGTATTTTATATTCACTTGGTATTTATACTTTTGCGAAAATGGGAGATTTTGCGCCGGGAGGGCTGTCCGGTCTGGCACTGATTATAAATCATTTATGGAACCTGCCAATTGGAATTATGACATTAGTGTTGAATATTCCGTTTATTATTCTTAGCTTTAGGGTGGTAGGTAAGCAGTTTATGTTTAAAACCGCACGGACGATGCTGATTTCTACATTCTTTTTGGATGTGATATTTCCGTATACAACAGTGTATACAGGTTCACCGTTTATGGCCGCCTTGTATTCCGGTGTATGTATAGGAGCGGGACAGGCATTGTTTTATATGAGGGGGTCGTCTTCCGGAGGAACAGATTTTCTGATCATGTCTATCAAAGTACTGCGCCCGCATTTATCCATTGGGATGGTAACTATGGTGATAGACCTTATAATTATTTTCCTTGGATGGCCGGTTTTTGGAAGTGTGGATGCAGTTCTCTATGGTCTGGCATCTTCATTTGTTACATCTGTTGCTATTGATAAAATTCTGTATGGCATGGGAGCCGGTAAGCTGATTTTGATTATTACAACCAAGGGGAGAGAAGTATCAGAGAAAATTGATGAAATCAGTGGAAGGGGTTCTACTATTATCAAGGGAATGGGAAGCTACACAAAAGCAGAAAAAGAAATCATCCTTTGTGCATGTTCTCAGTCACAAGCCTATTCCGTTCGAAGTGCAGCTCATGAAGTGGATGAAGATGCATTTATTATGCTGACAGAAACAAGCGAAGTATTTGGAGAAGGTTTCATTGATACAAAACGGGAAAAATAATAGAAAAGAGGAAGTAGTGGCCACAGTAACCATTACCTCCCCTTTTTCTTATATGACAGTAATAATCCTGTTACATCTTTATTTTGATTTTACTTCTCGCCAAAGCTGGTTATAAAGTGTGTCATATTTGTCACCCAGGAAACGGAATGTTTCGCAGCGT
>CASERA010000212.1 GCA_949290175.1 uncultured Ruminococcus sp. | reverse complement strand
AGCTTTCATGCAATTCGTGTTAAATTTTCAAGGTACAAACAAAATCATATATTAATTAACGTGTCTTTTGACACCCTAATCCTATAATCAAAAAAATACCTATTTTTCTTTTTTTCATAGTCCTTTTCTCTTATAAATCAATTCTGCCTATAAAGTATATAGCATGATATAGAACTGATAATTATACGGTTATTTATCGTCTAATCTCTATCTTGTTTTATGGACACCAAGTTCCAACCAGATGCCATGTATTACCAGGTGCGCCATATCCATCCAACTGATACAGATATCCACCAACCACATCTCTTCCATAATAATAGGCATGAGAAGAATAGTCTTTGTATACCTGCTGATATCCTGATGCATATGCTCCGTTGGCTAAGCATCTAGATCTAACACGAACATATGTCCCCGAATAAGTTGATGGATGTACATAAAAATTATCTTCCCCATCATCTTTATTCTCTTTAAGAGAATATATATCATTATGTTTGATGTCCAGATAACTATTTCCTGCATGAACCGGAAGCATTGTAACTCCCATCAGAAAGCATAAAGCAGCAATTCCTAAAAATTTCTTTTTCATAGCAATCCCTCACTTCCTTTAAATCTAATTATTAGTCCTTATATCATGCTCTACGCTTTTAAAATATACGATATCTTTCACTCCTACAAGTACTTGTCCTTTAATGGCATTATTTTGTCTCTAAGTTTTTTCATTTTGGTTTTATAGCTTTATCTGTAGAAAAATCAACCTCTTCCATTACTGATACTAATTTAACTCGTTGTGCTAGATGAAATTAAAATAAAGAAACTTCAACAGTAAGCACAAAATAATTCGACGGATTGCTTTGCCCTAAAATTCAGTCCGTAATAATCATTAGAGAATGCAAGCACTTTACTTCGTCTTCTGTTGCTAGAAATGATAGGTGAGAGCATTTTACTCGATTCGATTTATGGAGGACTGCTCATGAGAAGCAAAAGAATACCTGCAGAAGAACAATATTGTCTCATCATGGAATGCCGTCAATGGATTGACAGATCATCAATGGTGTGTGGAACATGACATCAAACCAGGAACTTTTTACAACTGGGTAAAACGATTACGTCAAAAAAGTTGTATGGATTTACCGGCATCAACCGGACGCAGCCATAGCGCTCCGGAAAGTCAGGAAGTCGTCAGAGTGGATTTTCATGACACCGACACGCCTTCCTATGAACAGCCATTAAATATGATCCCGGCATCTACGGAAAGAAACAACATTTCCGTGGCAGAGCCAATGAGGCTGTCTGTTGGAAGTTTTCTTCTAACTATCCCAAACGGAACAGATCCACAGCTTTTGGCTCAGACTCTTCGTATTATGAAGGAGTTGGAATGTTAGGCGATATCACAGCCGCCGATGAGATTTATATCGTAACAGGCAGAACGGATATGCGAAAATCCATTGACGGACTGTGTGCGATTGTAGAGGATCAACTCCATATGGATCCAAGGCGGAGTGCCCTGTACCTTTTCTGCGGAAAACGTTGTGACAGGATCAAAGCTTTGCTCTGGGAGTCCGATGGATTTGTACTGCTATATAAACGCATGGAAGTTCAGGGCAGATTCCGCTGGCCTAGAAATCAGTTGGAAGTAAAACAACTGACCTGGCAGCAATTCGACTGGCTCATATCTAGTCTTGAAATCGAACAACCGAAAGCATTCAAACCTACGGAATGAGGGTGGAAAATTTCTCTGCAAGCCAGCAAAACTGTGGATTGTCACACGCACTGGATCATGCTCGCAATCCCTGATAAACACTGGGTTTCTGCTTCTTTTTCTTACGCTTTTTGTGGTATGATAAGAGCAGAGAAAAAGGAGCAGAAAACATATGGCTGGTAATTCAAAAGATTCAAAAATCCTTGAATACAAGGACATGATCAACCAACTGAATAAGACGATTGCTGCACAGACAGAACTGATCCAGTCTTTACAAAAAACATTGGAAGCAGACCGACTGGAAAAAGAAACCCTTCGTCAGCAGATTGAATATCTCACGAAGAAGCTTTTTGGCACTTCCAGTGAAAAGCGGAAGGATATCGAAGGTCAGCTGAATCTTTTTGATGAAGCCGAACAGGAAGCGGATCCGGCATGGAAACCGGAACTTCCTGATGATATCACTGTTCCAGAGCATAAACGGAAAGCACGACGGACACACGCAGAACTCTTTAAAAATGTGCCTTCCTGTGATGAGATCCTTTCTCTTCCAGAAGAGGAACGGAACTGTCCAACCTGCGGAACACAGATGGAATGTATTGGAAAAGAATTCGTCCGTCATGAGTTCCGGTTTACTCCAGCCAAAGGGAAAGTGGTAAATATCTATCGGGAAACGTATAAATGCCCGGAGTGTGCCAGATCCTTTACTACAAATTTTATTTACTACTTTTTCTAAAGAATTTCTAACACTCCAATTATCAACAATAACTCATAATTTCTATGCCAGAATTATTCTTTATTTTTGTTTCATTTTACTTGATTTTTATTTTTGTTCAACATATAGACCTTGATATATCTATTTCTGTCCTTAAATATCAACTCATCCCTTATATTTACACTTTTTACCGCTGCACAATAAGAAATCAAATTAATTCTATATGACTCTCAGTAGCATGGATATCCTGTAAACACTTATAAAGTATCCCTCCATACCCGTTCATAAATCCAAAATTTATTTGTTCTTGCGGTAATAAATGAACAATTTGTTCTTCCAGCGCATTTTTCATTAACTCGACATCCCACTCTCTTTCAACTGATATCCCATATTCTTTCATTTTTTTCTGAGCGATTTTCAAAATCAACAAATTCCCGCAATTACCATGGCACAGAGAATCACTATCTCTTTTCCAATACTCCTTCAATTTTTTATAAGCTCTTTTGATATCCAGTTCCAATCTATTTTTCCATTTTTTATCCTCTACAAACTCATAACACAGAATTCTGGAATACAAAACTCCAGCCGCTCCATGACACCATGCTACTGATCCAATAGGATTAGAAGATACTACTTTCCCCTGTTCTCTGGTGTCTTTCCAATTATTTATTGCCGGATCATACAACGAATTTTCATAGTTCCAGATCTTATCTGCAATTTCTTCATACATAGTTCGTTCTGTATACTTACTCAATGCAAGAATCGGAATTAAAATCCCACTATTCCCATGAGCTAAGCCGGACATTGGCGGAATTTCTTTTTGTATTCTCCATCCAATCCCCTGTACTTGTTCCTCTGCTGATTTTAATAAGATTTGAATTGCTTCTTCTCCGGTCTGCAAAAAACTCGCATTTCCCGTACTGCCATAAAGCAATAAAAAACTCCACGCTGCTCCTGCATTTCCTGATAACAGATCATATCTCTGATCTTGCTTCAGTAATTTTCTAACAATTTCGAAATGTTTTTCAGCATATCGCAAATAAATCTGTTCATTGCTTCTTTTATACAAACACAAATATGCATAAACGATGGATCCCTCTCCCTCATAAAGTCCTGTCTTACTGGAATCTAAATCTTTGCAGGAATGTATCCCTTTTTCAGTATATGTGAACATTTCATTTTTTAATGTGTCATACACTTTCGTTGCCTGTGGTCTCTTCGCCGTTTTTAGCTCATAGAATAAAAGTAACATACCTGCAAGGCCACTATACAAATAATGATTCATTGGCAAAAGTCTCCAATTCGCACCATTTTGATCCGATAATTGAGTCGTTAACCAATTTACCTGTGTTTTCTCTCGATTCCATATTGCATGGCGTAATATCCTACTTTCTAATTGTTCTATTGTAACCTTCTCAAGTTGATTTCTTCTATCCTTCCACTTTTTATCATCTATAGAATAGACATGATTTTCATAATTGCATCGGTTTCCTGAAAAAAGTGCAATTGCCATTCGAATATATTCTTTTTGTACGTTCATATCTGAAACACTCATTTTTTCGATTTTTTCGATGAATACTTCCCATGCCGTCTTTGAAAAATACTCTTTAGAAATTTCTTTTCCATTATGTATCAAATATTTTCCACACACCGAACAGGAAAAATAAGGAATATTTCCATTTAACAAATCTTGAATTTCTCTCTCCACAATCTCCTGTTCCGTTCCATTTCTCCCTTTCCATAATGAATAGAATAAAGTTTCTCTTTCCGCCCCGTCTCTCATCACACTGGGATGATAAGAAGCAGACAACAGCATACTATATTGCTGCGTATTCATTGCCACATATCGGCTCTTTAAGTTCTGTAGAAAAGATGACCTTTGTAATAATTCTTCCTTATCTTCCAAAATTTTTACATACGCTTGTTCAAATCCATCCAATAAATCCTGTATATATTGAATCGGATCACAGTCCTTCCCTCTTATTTTTACTAAATTTTGAACCGCTTTTGTCTCAGGATATCGATATTCGATTCTCATATTTGCTGTTCTTCTATTAACGATTACCGGAATTTTAAAGCCATATTTCTGCCCACCTTTTCCTGAAATCCCACTACTATCGATATTTAAATTTTGCCAGGCATAAGGAAGAAGCCCCGAACATAATACCGAATCTACCAAATGCTGATTCATAACATCTTTTATTCCATCTGTGTTATGTTCCCTTTTTCCATAATTCAGAGCTTCCAAATCGACCAACACTGGATATTCCCCTGATGCAATCACATTTTCAAAATGCAGATCTCTTGTTCCCAAACAATATACTAAAACAAGTTGTATCCCGAAACGCTGATAATATCTTTTCACTTGTTCTTCTGTATTACAGCTATCGTGTCTCACGATACTACACCAGCTATGATTCTCATAAGATAGGATTGGATATTGATAACAATCTAATCCCACTTTATCAGATATCCATTCTAACAAGTTCAAAAATCCCAGTTCATTTTCCATACTTCTTGGCTTATATAACAACTCCAAGGAATCATCCAGTGTAACCACTGCCACACTTTTCCCTTGATTATGCACATCAGACAACCCCGATTTTATATTCGTAATCCTTTTTATAGAAGTTCCTGTAGAAAATTTCTTCTGAATCTCTATCTTGTTATCTACAAAATTTTCTACTATTTCAACGTAATATCCAACAGCTTGATGGATTTTTTCTTCGATACATCTCCATAAAACTGGATATTTTTCAAACAATTCTTCTTTGAAACCACTGGTTCCCACTATCTCTGAATGAAAAAACTCATACTTTTCTCTTTTATCTTTTCCTTGGAGTTTTTTCTGCTGTTTATGCTGATGCATTTCTGCAATCAATATTCTAAGGCATACTTCTTGCAATATATTTGCCAAATACATCTGCAAGCTTTGATATACGTGCTCAGAAATCACATCAGAATTTTTTCCTATGGTTTTTACAAATAGTGCTCGTCCATATTGTAAAAAAGAATCATAAAATCGTGAAAACTCAATACTTTCATCTAATTTCTGTTCTACTTGTAAGTTCGGTTCCAGACAAATCATGCTATTATAAAATTCCATAAAACGTTTCTTTAATTTCACATTATCTCTAACTGCACACCCATTTCCATTCACATATCCATAAAAGTTGATGTTCTCTCTATACATCTGATCGAACATTGTTTCTCCCAACAGATTTCTCCAATATTCCTTTCTTGCCTCGGACTGTTTTTCTTCACAATTCATTGTTTCATATATTCGCTCCGACAAATAATACGATTTTTTTAAATTCATGTCTCTCTTCCTCCTCCACTCTATAAATGTACATATAAAATGAGCAGAATGCTTTTTCACCACACTCTGCTCATAAGAATTTTTCTATATCTTAACAACAATAAATTGTCAAAAACGCACCACATCCCACAGTATGTGAAGATACTAATTCATTCTCTTGATCTTCTGGTATGATTTTTTGGATCTCCTGCATTTCTTCCAATAAATCTCCCGCATACATTTCTAAAACTCTACCATCTGCCATTTTTCATTTCTCCTTTGAATCCAACACTTACACATTAAAAAATGTTATTTTAGTAATAAATATTTTTTCTTTTTCTTCATATGTAATAAGCCCTTGATGTTTATCTACTATTCTCCGCATACTTTTTATCCCATATCCATGCACGCTCCTTTCTTCTTTTATCGTTTCAAAAACACCTTGTTTTCTTATGCAAGGTATTTCAAACGTGTTAAGCACTTCTATTGAAAGTAACTGATTGCTCTGATTGATCTGAATTTCAATCCATTTTTCTTCTGTTTCTACCAAGCAACATGCTTCTATTGCATTATCTAATAAATTACCAAATAGGGCACACGTCTCCTGCTCTGTTGTTGGAATTCCAGTCAATAACATGGTATCTATTTCATATCGAATACCTGATTTTTGTGCCACCACTCTTTTTTGTTCCAAGATAAAGTCTAAGATTTTAATTCCTGTATAGACCTTAGGTACTGTTCTTTGGAATTCGTCACTTATTTGCTTTATATACTTCTGCAGATTCTCATATTCCTCATTTTTAAGATATTCCTGAACAACCAGAAAATGATGCTTTGTATCATGGATCAATTCTCGATTTTGTTCCATAACCTCTACCATTTCACAATATTTTTGATGCTGTAATTGTTCCTCCATCACAAGAGTATTGTTTTCTTCTTGAAGAATTCTATTTTTCACCCATAAGATCATCAAAAAAATAAGTACTGCAATTACCACTGACATAGAAACTAGCGATTTACTTCCTTGCAATTCTCGTCTTCCCATTGCCATATCTGAAATAATCACTTGATAGCCTCTCACCAAAATAGAAAAGAATACCCCAATCACTAAAAAAATGTATTTAAATCTGTCAATACTTTTTTCTGCTCCATATTTTTTAATACCATTTAAAATACACGCAACACAACTTCTACTACAAAAATAGATTACAATTTTTTCTATCTGATGTCCTGAAAAATAAATATTTTCAGCAAACATATCTTCTATCATGCACATCCCTAAAAAAGCAAAGAAAAAATCTAACAATGCAACACTAGAGAAATAAATGATTGTTATACTTGCCAGAAAAATAAAATCCTTTTTTTCTACCATCCAAAGAATCAGTATGAGATAAATAATGCCCAAAAGAAACATAACATGTGAAAAAAATAAAATGTTCCGATTAATCGCAAATAGTATTCCTATACTCCAAATGCTAATTTGCATCACCACTCGTTGCCACTTTAATAGCTGGGTCTTTTCAATACATGTAGCATATAAAAACTGATAGTACATCCATATTTCCCACAAGGATAAAAACAATAATAACACTTTTCCTGTAAATGCTTGTAGCATCTATCTACCTCCCCAATATTTCGCAATATCTAATTTCACCTCTTTTAACCGATAGCGACTAATGGAAAGTTGACTCTGGTCACTTAAGAATAATTTATTTCCTTCCAATTTCAAAATGTGTTTAGCATTCACTAGGTACGCACGTTCTATCTTTAGAAACCCATTTTCTTCTAAAAGCTCCCATACCTGATTTATAGAAATCCGCTCCTTATACTCTCCTTCTGTCGTCACATAATACACATATTTTGTTTCTTTCCCTTTATACACATATATAATGTCTCTAAAATATATTTTCTTTTGTATCCCATTTGTTCCTACAACACGGAATTGTGCATACTCATGTTGTATTTGATTTAATAATTTACGTGTAATCTGTGGCAAGCGTATCTCCATATCCTCTTTTAATATATATTGATACGCACTAATCTTATAGCTTTCCACCGCATATTCCATATACGCAGTAATATAGATAATATAAAGATTCGGCATATCTTTTTGTAATCTTTTTCCCAACTCTAATCCATTCATTTCCAGCATCTGAATATCTGAAAACAGAATATCAAAATGTGTCTTTTTCTGGACCTCCTCTAAAAAATCTTCCGCACAATCATAGCTTCTGATTTCTACTGACTCCTGCTCTTTTAAAATCTCCTTTATACATTGATGAATCTTCAATCTCATGATTTCTTCATCATCGACAATTCCTATTCTTATCATGTCTATTCCCCTCAAAATGTGTAGTATTCTTTCTTATTCACGTCATAAAGAATTGCTTCTTCTTGAATATATAATTTAAATGTTTTCTCCCATAAGTTCTCATTGTCACTTTTGCTAATGATTTTTCCAGAATGATAGATGTATGTCCCTGTATTCTTATTTTTTATATTCCCTAAGATGTCATTCACTGCCTCCGACACTTTCATGGAATGTAACTTTGGATTCCACTTCCCTAAAATCTTCCGTATTGCGCTTTTATTTAATGCAACTTTTTTTCCAAAATATTGAATGGGAAACACTTCTTCACGGGTTAAACATAAAAAATCAAGGACTGTTTGAAAAATTTCTTCTCCGTCTGCATAGGAAAATCCCAATTCCAAATATGCATACATATGCCAAACAGCTTTTTCTAAATAAGAAAACTCTCGACTTTCTCTATATTTCTCCGTTAGATAAACAATACAATTCAATAGAACTTGTTTACTAGATATGCCTGTACTCTCTGTTCCTGAAAGAACCAATTTAATGGTCTGAACCTCAACACCGTTATATAACATTTTACTACAACCTCCTTTATTTCCATAGTATCTCGATATTTCATATTTGTAAATATATTGCAAATACGTAAATTCATTTCTGTCAATACTATTGCTAAAATGAAAGAAGGAAGCAAAGGAGGTTTCAACATGCAAATTGGTGAACGTATTAGATGCTTACGCATTTCCAAAGGATTAACACAGTATGATCTTGCCCAAGCTATTCATATTTCATCTAGTTTTATGAACCGAATTGAAAAAGGTTCCTCTACCGTTTCTATTGAATATGTTTGTAGTATTGCCAATGCCTTAGATGTAACACCCCAGGATATTCTTTGCGATATTTTCGTTACCCCAGAAACAGCTTCTATTTCTGAACAAATAAAGCTTCTTTCTGAAAAACTTCCGCCTGACAAACAGCTACTCCTATTAAATACCTTAGAATTCATAATGATTCAATCGAATTTATTATAACAATATCTTTTTATTTTTTAAGCTATTGACCTTTAATAGTATATTTTTAGACCTTAAACAGGATATTGTATTTAATATTTATATTTTCTCTATGGCTATTAAATACAATATTCCTATTTCGCTTTCAACTACAAATCCCCTATGCTATTGCTCAACAAATACGCCCTCTGATAATTTCTCATTTCATCCGCTGGCCGGAACATCAATCTTTTGATCTGTTCTTCTGTCAGCCCCTTTTCCAAGCACTCGACAATCATTTCTTTCTGCCCTCGGCTTAGCTGATCTGCATACCGCTCCATGCATTCCAAAATGCTGCCTGACAGATCATATTGCTGTGCATCTGAAAGTCTTTGTTTTTCCTCCAAATTCTGAAAAAATATAACATCCTCCGGAACGGATGACTGCGCCATTTTTCCTGTTCGCCTCACAAATTCTGCCCGCTCTTTTCTTGCCTGCAGAAACTGTGCTTCAATCTCCTGTTCCGTTGGCTTTGGATACTTTCGGAAATTCAAATACAAAAAGGCTTCCCGGTCAATCTCCCGGTAGTAGATCCCCTCTTCTTTTTTGGCCATCTCCTGATAGGCATCCCGTTCTTCCCGATTCAAAAACTGGATCTGCTTTTTCGGTTCCAATGTAAAGTATGCTCGCTGTTCTTCATCAAAAATTACTTTCACCGGGTGATGGTATCCCGTCTTCCCAGCCAATTGTTCCATTTGCTTCCACTCCGGGGTGTAAAATGGGATTGCCTTTTCATCGAAAATTGGATACTGACCTTCGATGAAAATCAGACAATGTTTTCGGCTCATTCGTTTGACCGCCGCAGGAGTCATCAGACTTCTTCCCAGTTTCTGATTTTGAATATTGGAGTTTCCGTGTGCCCCAAATGTCCGCCCATCATTCCGAACGTCAATGGTCATCTCCCCCAGCAGCTCCGAAATATATTTATGGGTACTTTTAGCTCCTGGACCCGATCCCATATAGATGGTAATGGCACAGTTCTCCACAAAGATTTCCCACTTATCCTGTTGAAACAAGGCTTTGATCTGTGCAATGGATTGTAAAATCGGAACAATGGACATATTCCTTCCCCGGATCGTTCCCATCAAAGATTCTGTTTTACTTGGTTTTGGTCCTGCATAAAATTCATCCGCCCATAGTCTGACATGAATCGGCAATGCCCCTCCACATTCATGATCTGCCGTATGGATCAGCACATCAAACATGGTGGTATAAAACATGGAAATCAAAAAATTAAAAGACGGATCGTTGTCTGGCATAACCAAAAACAACGCCGTCTTTTTCCCCGGAATATTTTCTGCCCCGGTTCCCAGACTTCGAATCTCCATATCATCAGCTTCTAAAATTCTTTTGATTGCAGGTGTTTCGCACAATCGCAACATAGCGTTTACCATTAAGATTACGCAACTGACTGTTTCTTGGGCTTCCATATTTCCCTTTAGTTTCCGGTAATCCCGTACCGGTGGATATTCCGGGCCATATCTTCTTGCAAGATCGTCCATTTTTTCCTGTAACCGGGTACTGTTTTCTTCCGATCCTGGCTGCATCTCTAAATTTGCCAATGCTAAAACCCGTGGCAATGTAGCGGCCTGGTACTGTTCCGGATGCTCTTTTTTCT
>CASERA010000211.1 GCA_949290175.1 uncultured Ruminococcus sp. | reverse complement strand
TGATGTAGTAAGCATCAAGGACGTAACACCAGTACCACACAACGGATGCCGCCCACCAAAACGCAGAAGAGTCTAGTTTAGAAGGACTGGACTGTGAATCGAACAGATTCTCAGCAGGTGAGCAGTCAATTGTATGATTATGAGCAATTAGCAGAGCGGATTACAGCATTCCGCTGATTTTTAAGGAGGATAAACATGGCAGTTAATAGAGTTCCAGTTCTTAAAAGATGCCGTTCATTAGGTATGGACCCAATCTATTTAGGAATTAACAAAAAATCTAACAGACAGTTAAAAAGAGCTAATAGAAAAATGAGCGAGTACGGTCTTCAGTTACGTGAGAAACAGAAAGCTAAATTCATCTATGGCGTATTAGAAAAACCTTTCAGAAACTACTACGCAAAAGCAAAACAGATGGATGGTATGACAGGTGAGAATCTGATGATTCTTCTGGAGTCCAGACTGGACAACGTAATGTTCCGTATGGGATATGCCAGAACAAGAAAAGAAGCAAGACAGATTGTTGACCACAAACACGTATTAGTAAACGGAAAACAGGTAAACATTCCATCTTATCTTGTAAAAGCCGGAGATGTAATCGAAATCAAAGAAAAACACAAAGGCAGCCAGAGATACAAAGATATTCTGGAAGCAACAGGCGGAAATATGGTACCTGAATGGCTGGATGTTGATGCTGAAAACCTGAGAGGCACAGTAAAAGAACTTCCGGCAAGAGATGCTATTGATGTTCCTGTAGATGAGATGTTAATCGTCGAGTTATATTCTAAATAATCGCTTGTTGAGTATTAGAAATCTCATAATTCGGAGATTTAACATTGAACCCCCTCAACATATATTAACCCACAAGGAGGGTCTGTGTAGTGTTTGATTTTAATAAACCTAATATTGAAATTGCAGAAATTTCAGAAGATAAAAAATATGGAAGATTTGTAGTAGAGCCTCTGGAAAGAGGTTACGGAATTACTTTAGGAAACTCCCTGAGAAGAATTATGCTTTCTTCTCTTCCGGGAGCAGCAATCAGTTCCGTAAAGATTGACGGAGTTCTGCACGAATTTAGTTCCATCCCAGGTGTAAAAGAAGATGTGACAGAGATTATCATGAATTTAAAATCGCTGGCAATCAAAAACACATCAGAATCAGACGAAGTAAAAACTGCATATATTGAGTTTGAAGGAGAAGGCGTTGTAACAGGTGCTGATATCCAGACAGATTCCGATATTGAGATTATGAATCCAGATCAGGTCATCGCTACATTAAGCGGCGGCAAGGATAGCAAATTGTACATGGAACTGACCATTACAAAAGGCAGAGGATATGTAAGTGCAGATAAAAACAAGTCAGAAGATACACCAATTGGCGTGATTCCGATTGATTCTATCTATACACCGGTAGAACGTGTAAATATGGCAGTTCAGAATACACGTGTCGGACAGGTTACAGACTACGATAAACTGACTTTGGATGTTTGGACAAAGGGAACACTTCTTCCAGATGAGGCCGTCAGCCTTGCAGCGAAAGTTCTTAGCGAACATCTGAAATTATTCATCGATCTTTCTGAAGTTGCACAGTCAGCTGAAGTCATGATTGAAAAAGAAGATGACGAGAAAGAAAAAGTTCTTGAAATGAGCATTGATGAATTAGAGCTTTCTGTACGTTCTTATAACTGTCTGAAGAGAGCTGGTATTAATACAGTAGAAGAACTGACGAACAAGACACCGGAAGATATGATGAAGGTGCGTAACCTTGGACGTAAGTCTTTAGAAGAAGTACTGGCAAAATTAAAAGAGCTTAATCTTGAATTAAACCAGAGCGAGGAATAGAATCGCCGAAAGCTGTTTATTGAATTTCCTGTCAGTAAGCCCGAAGTGCATGACGGGAGCATTTGATTAATAAGCCCGAAGATGCATAACCAAATGTGATCTTATTGGACTCTTTGCAGGTCAATAAGAGTGAATAATGGAGGATTATAATAATGGCAAAATATAGAAAACTTGGCAGAACATCTGCGCAGAGAAAAGCCTTAATCAGAAACCAGGTAACAGCATTACTGAACAACGGTAAAATTGTTACAACAGAAGCAAAAGCAAAAGAAATCCGTAAAGAAGTCGAGAAATTAATTGCTTTAGCTGTAAAAGAAAAAGATAACTTTGAAGAAGTTACTGTAAAAGCAAAAGTTGCTAAAAAAGATGCTGATGGCAAGAGAGTAAAAGAAGTTGTAGATGGTAAAAAAGTTACTGTATATGACGAAGTAGAAAAAACAATTAAAAAAGATATGCCAAGCAGACTTCATGCAAGAAGACAGATGATGAAAGTTCTGTATTCTGTAACAGAAGTTCCAACAGCTGCAGCAGGTAAGAAGAAAAATACAAAAAAAGTTGATGTTGTAGATAAATTATTTACAGAAATCGCTCCTAAGTATGCAGACCGTAATGGTGGTTACACAAGAATCATTAAGATTGGTCAGCGTAAAGGTGATGCTGCAATGGAAGTTCTGATTGAATTAGTATAATCAAATACTGGTATAAAATTCTCCCGTAAATCATATGATTTACGGGAGAATTTTTATATAGAAAAGACTTCATTATTTAAGTTACTGGAAATATTTGTGCAATATGAACAATTGACGTTAAAAAAATAACGTTAAATATTTGACAAAATCTATATTGACAATTATTTAACAAAAATATATACTGTACTTGTGATTAAGAAAACCCAGTCAATTACAGGAGGATTATTGAAATGGCTAAGAAAAAAGAAGAGATGGGAGTACCTGCAATTGTAGACAGCGTAGAAACATTAGAGGCAAAAATGAAAGCTATGCGTGAAGCTCAGAAGAAATTTGCAAAATTCTCTCAGGAGCAGGTAGATAAGATTTTCTATGAAGCAGCAATGGCAGCAAACAAAATGCGTATTCCACTTGCGAAGATGGCAGTTGAAGAGACACAGAGAGGTGTTCTTGAAGATAAAATTATTAAAAACCATTATGCAGCAGAGTATATCTACAATGCATATAAAAACACAAAAACATGTGGTGTGATTGAGGAAGATAAGGCATATGGAATCAGAAAAGTTGCAGAGCCAATCGGTCTGGTAGCAGCAGTTATTCCTACAACAAACCCGACTTCCACAGCAATCTTTAAGACATTGATCTGTTTGAAGACAAGAAATGCAATTATCATCAGCCCACATCCAAGTGCAAAAGCATGTACAATTGAGGCTGCAAAAGTTGTTCTGGAAGCAGCAGTAAAAGCAGGAGCACCGGAAGGGATTATCGGATGGATTGATGTACCGTCATTAGAGCTGACAAATAAGGTTATGAGAGATTCCGATATTATCCTGGCAACAGGCGGACCGGGAATGGTAAAAGCAGCATACTCTTCTGGAAAGCCGGCACTGGGTGTAGGACCGGGAAATACACCGGTTATTATTGATGAAACAGCAGATATCAAGATGGCAGTAAACTCTATCATCCACTCTAAAACATTTGACAATGGTATGATTTGTGCTTCTGAGCAGTCTGTAACTGTTTTAGACAGCATTTATGAAGAAGTAAAGAAAGAGTTCCAGTATCGTGGATGCTACGTACTGAAAAAAGGCGCAGAACTGGATAAAGTACGTAAAACAATTATCGTAAATGGAGCATTAAACAGCAAGATTCCGGGAAAATCTGCCTATGAAATTGCAAAGATGGCTGGAGTAGATGTGCCGGAAAATACAAAAATTTTGATTGGTGAAGTAGAATCCGTAGATATCTCTGAGGAATTTGCCCACGAAAAATTATCTCCTGTACTTGCTATGTATAAAGCAAAAACATTTGATGAAGCCATTGAAAAAGCAGAGCGGCTGGTAGCAGACGGAGGATATGGTCATACATCTTCTCTGTACATTCATCCGGCACAGACAGAGAAAATTGCAAAACATGCAGCAGCTATGAAAACATGCCGTGTACTGATTAATACACCTGCAGCTCATGGTGGTATCGGTGACCTGTATAACTTCAAACTTGCTCCATCTCTTACACTTGGATGTGGTTCCTGGGGAGGAAACTCCGTATCAGAGAACGTTGGAGTAAAACATCTGATCAACGTGAAGACAGTTGCCGAGAGGAGAGAGAATATGCTTTGGTTCAGAACACCGGAAAAGGTATACTTCAAGAAAGGATGTATGCCGGTTGCATTAGATGAGCTGGGAACAGTAATGCATAAGAAAAAAGCATTCATCGTAACAGATACATTCCTTTACAAAAACGGATATGTAAATGCGATTGAGGAAAAACTGGACGAAATGGGAATCCAGCATACATGCTTCTATGAAGTAGCACCAGACCCGACACTTCAGTGTGCACGCAAAGGTGCAGATATGATGAGATCTTTTGAGCCGGATACAATCATTGCGCTCGGAGGGGGTTCTGCAATGGATGCAGCGAAGATAATGTGGGTAATGTATGAGCATCCGGAAGCAAACTTTGAAGATATGGCAATGGACTTCATGGATATCCGCAAGAGGGTATTTACATTCCCTAAGATGGGAGAAAAAGCTTACTTTGTAGCAATTCCTACTTCTTCAGGAACAGGTTCTGAGGTAACACCATTTGCAATTATCACAGATGCTGATACCGGAGTAAAATGGCCAATCGCTGACTATGAATTACTGCCGAACATGGCAATCGTTGATGTAGACAATATGATGACACAGCCAAAAGGGCTGACAAGTGCTTCTGGTATTGATGTAATGACTCATGCAATCGAGGCATATGTATCTGTTATGGCTACTGACTACACAGACGGTCTTGCTCTGAAGGCTGTCAAAGCGGTATTTGATTATCTTCCATCTGCTTATGAGAATGGTGCAAATGATCCGAAAGCAAGAGAAATGATGGCAAATGCGTCTTGCATGGCTGGTATGGCATTTGCCAATGCATTCCTGGGGCTGAACCACTCTATGGCTCACAAACTGGGTGCATTCCATCATTTGCCACATGGTGTTGCAAATGCGGTTCTTCTGACAGAAGTTATGAGATCCAATGCGGATGAGGCTCCTACAAAGATGGGAACATTCTCTCAGTATCAGTATCCGCATACACTGGCAAGATATGCAGAAATCGGACGTTTTGCAGGATGCACAGGTAAAGATGACAAAGAGGTATTTGAAAACCTGCTTCTGAAACTGGAAGACCTGAAAGAAAAAATCGGTATTAAAAAATCTATTAAAGAGTATGGTATTGACGAGAAATACTTCCTTGAGACATTAGATGAAATGGTAGAGCAAGCATTCGATGACCAGTGTACAGGTGCAAACCCAAGATATCCATTGATGAAAGAAATCAAAGAAATCTATCTGAAATGCTACTATGGCAAATAATTAACAATTTTACGATTCGAAAAAAGATAGTTAAAAAATGTACAAAAATAACTCCCGGGGCTTACGTGGCTCCGGGAATTGTTGTATAATTAGGGAAGTTAAAAGGTGTTTAGAAAAGGAGGTACTAGTCATGAAACTTGAAAAAACAAATCTGATTGTAAAACGTTCTTATAAGGAAGTATACAAATGCGAAGACAGTATTGTAAAAGTATTTGAGACGACGCATCCTAAGTCAGATGTATTCAACGAAGCATTGAATACTGCCAGGGTTGAAGAGGCAGGCCTCGATATTCCAAAAGTAAAAGAAGTAACTCAGATAGATGGAAAATGGGCACTTGTCATTGAGTATAAAGACGGCAAGACACTGGATGAGATGATGAAAGTAGATGGCACGAATCTGGAAAAATACATGAATGATTTTGTTGATTTGCAGTTGGAACTAACCACCAGGAAAGCCCCGCTTTTGAACAAAATGAAGGATAAATTTTCACGTCAGATTAATGGGCTGAAGATTTTGGATGCAACGACCAGATATGAGTTGATGACACGTTTGGAAAGTATGCCTAAGCACGATAAGATTTGCCACGGAGATTTTAATCCAAGTAATGTGATTATTGGTAAGAATGGAAAGATGACCGTAATTGACTGGGCACATGTTACTCAGGGAAATGCAAGTGCAGATGCAGCGATGACGTATCTTCTGTTTGCACTTGAAAATCAGAAGACCGCAGACTTATACTTGAAGATATTCTGTAAAAAGAGTGATACAGCAATGCAGTATGTACAGCAGTGGCTTCCAATTGTAGCGGCAGCACAGCTCTCAAAAGAGAATGCTCTGGAGAAAGAATTTTTGATGAAATGGATAGACGTTATGGATTATCAATAAGAATATAAAAATCCCCTGCTTATAAGTCGA
>CASERA010000210.1 GCA_949290175.1 uncultured Ruminococcus sp. | reverse complement strand
CAGAATCGCACTTCGCGCGATTTCTTATATCAACGTTTCTTATTGAATCTTTTCCCGATTCAATAAGCCCGCAACATAATCGCACTTCGCGCGATTATGTTGCTAGAATTGTTTTAAGAATCTGATATCGTTTTCGTATAATAATCTCATATCATCTATTTCGTATTTTAGAAGTGCAATTCTTTCTAATCCTACTCCAAATGCAAATCCTGAATATTCTTCTGGATCGATTCCGCACATCTCTAATACATGTGGATGTACCATACCGCATCCTAATATTTCAATCCAACCGGAACCTTTACAGAAACGACATCCTTTTCCGCCGCACTTAAAGCATGTTACATCTACCTCAGCGCTTGGCTCTGTAAATGGGAAATGATGTGGTCTGAACTTTGTCTTCGTCTCTTCTCCAAACAGTTCTTTTGCAAATACTTCCAGTGTTCCCTTTAAATCTGCAAACGAAATATTTTTATCAATCACCAGTCCTTCTATCTGATGAAAGGATGGAGAATGTGTGGCATCTACTTCATCTGAACGAAATACCCTTCCCGGAGCAATCATACGAATTGGAAGTTTTCCCTGCTCCATCACTCTTGCCTGAACAGGTGATGTCTGTGTACGCAATACAATATCTTTATTTATATAGAATGTATCCTGCTCATCTTTTGCCGGATGTCCGTCCGGGATATTCAGTTTTTCGAAATTGTACAAGTCATATTCTACTTCCGGCCCCTCTACAACTTCATACCCCATACCAATGAAAATTCTTTCTACTTCTTCCAATGCAATTGTATTTGGATGTCTATGTCCAACCATATTTTTTTTAGAAGGAAGTGTAACGTCAATAACCTCCTCTTTCATTTTCTCCTCGCGGATACTTTTTTCCATCTTCTCCTTTGTTTCTTCCAGAAGATTCTCAATTGCAGCTCTTGTTTCATTGACAAGCTGCCCAACTTTTGGACGTTCTTCAGGAGCAACATCCTTCATACTTTTTAATACTGCAGTTAATTCTCCTTTTTTTCCAAGGAATTTTACACGTACCTCACTTAATTTTTCCGGTACGTCAGAAGCCTGAATCTGTGCCAGAGCTTCCGCTTTGATTTGTTCCAGTCTCTCTTTCATTCTTTCTCTCCTTTCATCAATTAGGAAGTTCGAAGAACTTTCCTATGAAACAAAAAAAACTCCATCCCCAAAAGGGACGAAGTCTGTATTCGCGGTACCACCCTAATTCCCACACTGCTTCTGCGGGCACTTAGACTTGTGTAACGTACAACCTACGGCGCTTTCTAATCTTCCAAAAGAAATTTCAAAAACGCAGCTAACGTGGGAAATTCGATCCCTGCATGAACCAAAGAAGGCTTCCAGCCAGTGACCTTCTCTCTCTGTTGGGAAACAGTTCTCTACTGTACACGATAATCGCTTTTGTTCATCTATATTTCCAATTTTAGTTAAACTTACTTTAATATTCTATCATAGGTTTACGGAATGTCAAGATTTTTCTTTTCTCTTCTATCACCGTAATCTTCCAGCATGGCATTAACTTCTCCTCCAAGCAAAATCACATACATACACAAATAAAGCCATAGCATAATCAGAACAATGGTTGTCATGCTTCCATACATATCAGAAAAGCCTCGGAAGATATCCAGATAAATAGAAAATATAAAAGAAATGAATAGCCATCCACAAGCAGTAAACACCGCCCCGGGAAGCTGTCTCTTCATAGTTGTTTTCGTCCGATTCTTTCGGTTGGGAAGAAATTTATACACCAAATCCCAAAACAACGTCAGCACTCCCAATGTCAAAACCGTTCTGATTTTAATAATAAAATCCATTACCCTGCTTAAAAACTGCGCATGCTCATAAATCATAGCACTAATACTATTTCCAAAAACAGAAAGCACTAGCGACAATACGATGGCACATATAAAAATCAACGTATACACCGTTGCCCGGATGCGAAGATAAATATAGTTACGCGTTTCCGTATTTTCATAAATACAGTTCAGCCCTGCCGTAACAGAAAGCACACCCCGTCCAGCTGACCAGAGTGCTACCAGAATCGTCACTGGAATGATTTTTGCTGATTGCGCGTATACCTGGTCTATAATGGAAATAATCATCCCCTGTACCGATGTAGGAAAAATCTGTCTCACGGCTTCTATCACATCTTTATTATCCACAGGAGTAAACTGTACCATTGTCAACAGTAAAAGTATAATAGGAATCATGGACAGCACAAAAAAATATGCAGCCTGTGCAGCATATGCCCCGGTATGATGAGAACCGACAGTTGCAGTCACCCTATTGACTTTTCT
>CASERA010000209.1 GCA_949290175.1 uncultured Ruminococcus sp. | reverse complement strand
CGGAAGGATGCAACCAGTCCTGCAAATACCGGGAATATTACAATGATACCGATAATTGCAAATAACCCTGTACTGATGACACTGAGTATGGTATTTTTCTTTTTCATGCCCATCTTTTTATTAGAAACAGATGTACTCTTTGCCATATCACTTTTCCTCCTTCTTGAATGTTCCGTTCAGTATCAGCTGTACGATATTAATTACCAGTGCTATTGCCAGCAATACCAGTCCAACCGCACTTGCATATCCCATCTGATTCTTCTCAATCCCCCTCTTATACAGATAACCTACGATTGTAAGCCCGATATTCTTCGGAGAAGTATTTCCATTCCATAACATGAAGGATTCAAGGAACATTGCCAGTCCTGCATAAATACTGATTGTCAATACGTAGATTGTTGTCGGCTTTAAAAGAGGCATGGTAATATGCCAGAACTTTTTCCAGGAATTGGCGCCATCGATTTCTGCCGATTCATACAGCGTGCTGTCAATTCCTTTCAGTCCCGACAGGAAATACAGCATATTTACACCAGTCCACCGCCAACACGCCAACAAAAGCAAGGCAAACATAGCCGTGGTTCCTCCCTTTAGCCAAGCAATCGAATCCATACCAAAGAACTGAAGAATCTGGTTCATCTGACCCGTCGGATATTCTGTAAACATCAATCGGAACAATGTACCGGAAATTACTACCGATGTCAGTGCCGGCAAATACAGCAATGCTTTCCACAAATTCTTTGCCTTTACCAGATTACTGTCGAGCAATACTGCAAACAGCATTGGAAACGGTATCAAGAGAACCAGTGTTAGAATCATATATGTAAAACTGTTTTTCACTGCTGTAAAAAAAGCCTTATCCTTCAGAAGTTTCGTATAGTTATCTAACCCTACCCAATCAACCTGTCCCGGAAGGATTTCCTGAAAACTCATTTTCACCGTACTAAATAATGGGTAAATCCAGAAAATACTAAAGCTCAGGATAAATGGAAGTACAAACACATATGGAGCCACCTTCTGGGAATAGAAAAACTTCTTAATTTTCGTCTCGGATCTCTCCTCTCCCTGTACAGAAAATATGCTTTATCCAGCATTTTTCCGTTTTTCAAGTCAAAAGGGAAATACCAAAGAGTAACCTCCTCTGGCATTTCCCTTCGTTTTTTTATCTACAAATCATTTCTGAGGTGGTTATCCCTGTTCGACTTCCATATAATCATTCAGTTCTTGTATTGCCTCATCAACTTCCATACCATCTTCGAAGATTTCATTTAACGTTGTTGTATTAATGTAATCACCCAGAGTTACTGTATTGGAATTCACGGAAATTGCGTTAATTTCCTCTTTAATCTCATTCAGCACATCGAACGGGTTAGTGCGGAAGAATGAAATGTATTTATTACTTGTATCCTGAGTATTTGCCGGATCAGACCACACGTCTGTGTTGCAGACATCAAATCCGAGCTGATTCCAGATTTCAACACATCCTTCTTCGGAGCATTTCGCGTAGCACAGCCAGTCTGCTGCCAATTCAGCATCCTTACTCTGATTTGTAACTACCGTACCAGTTCCTCCAATACCTACGGAACGTGGCTGTCCTTCTTCAAATACCGGACAAGGAGCCATTGCCCATTTTCCTTCTTCTTCAGGCATGTAATCTAAGAAACGGCTCATATACCACATTGCTTTCGGGAAAGAAGCAATATTTCCATCCAAAATATTCTGGAAACCACCTTCCGTATCTACCTGTCCGTCTGGAGAAATCATTGCAAGATCGTTGTCCACCCAATCTTTCTGCATAGTCAGCATCTTTTCAATTGAGTCAGGAACAACTGCCATTCCATCTTCATCCAGCCAGTCTTCGTTATATTCTGCCATTCCCAGCCACAGCCAGTCTGTTCCGCCAGTATCAACAGAAGTCATCTTCACTTCACCGTTCGTAGCTTCTTTCAGAGTTTCTGCTGCTGCGGTGTAATCATCCCATGTCTTAATCGTCTTATAGTCAATGCCATACTGAGAAAGCAGCTCATCATTATAGAACATAACCGTTGCTCCTACATGGAACGGTGCCCCATAAATATTGTCATCCTGAGAATATATTTCCAGACGGGACTCTACCAGTTTATCCTTATACTCAGCCATTGCATCATTCAGAGAGTATAACTGTACTTCACCTTTTAAAAAGTTCGGGAACTGTCCGCGCTCAATATCACACAAATCCGGTGCTCCTTCTCCCGTCTGCAGTGCCATCGTCAGCTTATTGTGCATGTCTGCAAATGGATATGTAGTAAATGTAATCTGAACCTGTCTGTCCGGATTTTCTTCATTCCATTTATTGACCATTTCGGCGTAGAATGTGGAGTGAAGTTCCACAAATGTCCACATTTCAAAATGTGTACCGGAATCAGGTCCCACAGTCGTTACCGCAACCTCCTCTTCTGCATCTTCACCTGCATCTTCCTCAGAAGTCGTTTCTGTAGTATTGGAATCATCCTTTGATGTCCCTCCACTAGAACCACACCCAGCCAGCATTGAAACAGACATGGCTGCAGCCAGCAAAACGCTGAGCACTTTTTTCTTCATAATTTTTCCTCCTTCTTTTTGGATATTGCATCCATTTCTCTATTAAAAGTGTGAAAATATTTTATGTTTCCCCAAAATAATACATGTTTCGACATATAGTTTTAGTTATTTTATGCAATATTTTTATATTTTCAACACTTTTGTTAAGCACATTATATACTTCGAACACCCCATTGTCAATGAGATTTTTATTTTATTTTAAGTTTTTCTTAACTTTTTTTGTTTTTATTTTAAAATTATCTTTTTATTTTTCTAAAATTCTATTGACCTTTTCCAAGAACTATGCTTTACTACGGTTAAACATTGTAAATATAGTAAAATTAATTTGTTTTTTATTAAACAAAATGAATGGAGTGTTATCTATGAAACGATTTTTTATCACCTCTCTTTTAACCACGACGCTTGCTTTTTCCGTCTGTCTGACCGGATGCCAGAATGCCAACTCTTCTCAAAGCCTGTCTGATAACTCCGGCAAAATCAGTTCTGAAAAAGAAGGCAATACCAATTTGAATTACAGCCGGGTGAGCGTCCATGATCCGTCTATTATCAAAGCAGACGGCAGCTATTATATCTTCGGCTCTCACAGAGCCTGGGCAAAAAGCAGCGATTTAATGAATTGGGAAACATTTACGACAAATCTCAATACAGAATACAATACCATATGCAGTGAGCTTTGGAACAATTACTGCCGTACCGATACAAATCCCGCAATCCGTGACAATATGTGGGCTCCGGATGTTATTTACAATGAGACCATGCAGAAATACTGTATGTACATGAGTATAAACGGGGATGATTATAATTCTGCCATTATTCTTCTGACTGCGGATGCTGTTACCGGACCATATACTTATGTGGGCCCTGTGGTATTTTCCGGATTCAATACTACAAACCATCCTGCGGATTATACGGATGTCTATCAAGTCCTTGGAGAAGGCGCAGACCTGACCCGTTATCAATCTACCAGAAATACAAAACTCAATGCCATCGATCCTTGCGTTACTTATGATGCAGATGGAAATCTATGGATATCTTTTGGTTCCTGGTTTGGCGGCATCTACATGCTGAAGCTGGACCCCTCTACCGGTCTTCGGGATTACAGTGTTTCCTACGAAACCATAGAAAATATATCCGATGCCTACTACGGATATAAAATAGCCGGAGGAAATAAAGTGTCCGGCGAAGGCTCTTACATCATCCATACTGATGACTATTATTATCTCTTTATGTCCTATGGAGGGCTGACAACCTCGGGTGGATATCAAATGCGGATATTCCGCTCCAAAAATATCACGGGTCCTTATGTGGATGAAGCCGGAAATTCTGCAGTCTATACAAGAACTGTCGAAAATCTTCTGGAGGAAAACGGAATTCGTCTTATGGGCTCCTATTCCTGGAGCGGCTCCTCTGAAATCCGTGCGGCACAAGGACATAATTCTGCTATTGCAGATGATGACGGAAGACTTTTTCTGGTTTACCACACTCGTTTTTCTAACCGCCAAGAAGAACACGAAGTACGTGTCCAGCAGCTCTTTGTCAATCAGGACGGCTGGCTTATTGCAGCACCGTATGAATACGCAGGAGAATCTTTAGAATCAGACGGATACAAAAAGAGTGACCTTACAGGGGAGTACGAGTTTATCATCCATTCAAAAAATGTATATTTTCAAGCCTCTAGTTCCGGTGATATCGGCGTTGTCAAAGCTCAAAAGATAACATTAAACAAAGATGGAAGCATTACCGAAGAATCAAAGGAGACATCTGGAAACTGGACTTATGAGGAGGGGACTCCAAAAATGTCTGTTACCATTGACGGAACAACTTACAACGGCTATTTTCTGGAAATGCCTAATGAATCTTCTCATAAGACAGTCATGACTTTTACTGCACTGGGAGACAATCTGTGTATCTGGGGAAGCAAATCCTGACCACATAAAAAATAGGGAATGTCTATCCTGTTTATTACGGACAGACATTCCCTATTTTTTATTACTTTATTCCGAAATCATCGAACTATAATTAATTCTAACATTAATATCCTGATTATAATTTCCAAACTGACTTCCAAAAATTGTGAGACCACCCATATTTTGAGCATCATCCCGTATCATAAATTTAAACCGGATTGTGCTCCTATAATTCAAATCAAACTCTTTCAGACTTACATCTGAAATCTTAAGTCCATCTATAAAGGTCCCCTTGCGATTAATCACAATCATCTTCAAGAGCCCATATTGATTCCAATTCGGAAACCACCAATCCGGAGTAAATATTCCCTGTACATCACCAAAATCTCCCGGACTAGTCCATGTACCAATTTCCACATCATTTAACAAGAAAGAGATATCTGAAGGCCAGTCACTATTAATCCCCGGAGCCTCCGAACTAATTTCCACAGAAATAGTAATCTGATCTATCTTCTGCGATACCGGCAAAAGATTCGGAATGATATATTCTACATATCCTTTCGTAAACCAAAGAATCTGGGCATTCATACGATCCGGATGTGCAAAATACCGGGAATCATCCACTTCCCCAATCAAAGCATCTCCCGTAGCAATACCACACGTCGGAAAAACAGAATAATCCGAATAATGTCCTACTGGAAGACTTGTCGTATAAATATCCTTCCCAATCTCTTCTTCACCTACAACATCCAGAATAATTTTATCTACATTTACCCTGCAGATTTTCTGGTTTCCATGCCCGGAATGCTCCGATAACACCTTTACAATTCCACTTCGTTCCAGTAGCTTGATATGACCTGTCAGTGCTCCGTTCGTAATCCCCAGATTGGCAGCCAGTTCATTCATATTCATCTGCTTATTTTCCATTAGAATTTTTAGGATATTAACTCGTATCTCCGATCCCAGGGCCTTGAATACAGGAAGACCTTCGTCCAGATTTTTTAAATGCAGCATCTTTCTTCCCTCGCCTTTCTATTTTTCATAAACATTTGGTAAAATTTCATCCAGATTGTTCCTGTGATCTCCATACATCCACCTATCACTTTAAAAACACCTAATTACTTAACAGTAATCTTCTACCGAACAGAATTATAAGCCTTACTGCAGATTATTGCAATATCTATTTTAAAATTTTATAAAGTATTAAAATATTTATTATAAAAAAATTCATTCTATAAAACGCGAAAAACAGCTGCCCCGTGCGCTGGAAGACTCACAGAAATCCGCCCCTCTTCCATTGATATTTCTTTTTGTGTCCACATATCTTTCACGCTTTTTGTTTCTTTTTCTACGCAAAGCCTTCCAAAACGATTCCATTCTTCCGTATCTGTAATTACAGTGTTTTCCTCCTCTTTCATATTAAAAACGGCAACTACAGTGCTTCCATTATTCACTGAATCTGTCATCCAGACTGCACTTTCTGTATCTCTTCTTATTTGTCTTGGACGATAATCTCCTTTCATCATTTCCAAGAGCTCCTGATTAGTCAAAAGCTCAAATGTCCAATCATCCAGTTTTGTCAGCTCTGCCCCTATCATCAATGGTGAACGGAACAGACACCATAAAGTCAGCATTGTTTTCTGTTCCTCTCTTGTAAAATTCGTATCTCTTTCTTTCCCGAATCCTTTTCCAATCCGCCCCACAGGAAGCATATCACAATCCGGCCAGCATCCTGCTGCCACCTGATACTGCCACCTTTCACAATAGATAAACATTTTCTGAAGAAGCTCCCAGCTATCCCAGAAATCATCCGTAATCCTCCACATATTGGCAAACGTACTGTAATGTGCAGCCTGTTCCAGCAAAGCGGGCCCAGGTGACAGACTAAGAACGATGTCTCTGCCACTTTTTTCGATTGCTTTGTGCAGCATCTCTATTTCATGTTTTCCCATATATGGACGCTCTTTATAAGCATGTGTATTACAGATATCGTCACATTTGATAAAATCAACTCCCCAGGATGCATACAATTCCAAAAGTGAATCGTAATATGCCTGACTTGCCGGACAGTCTCTTAATCCGTACATATCCGGATTCCAGTCACAGATAGAAGCCGGATCTGCCACTATATCTGCACTGACATCGGTTCCCTTTATCACAAGGTGTCTGTGAGCCGCATCTCTTGGGATTCCCCGCATCATATGGATACCGAATTTCAATCCTTTCTCGTGCACATAGGCTGCCAGGGGCCCAAATCCTTTCCCATCTGCCGAAGAAGGAAACCTCTCCTGACAGGGAAGAAGACGTCCATAAGAATCCATCTCCACTTTTCCAAACGGTATATACTGATAAAATTCTCTCTGCGTACCTGCACCATATGCATACCATTGGATATCCACTATCACATATTCATATCCGTATTTTCGAAGATATTTTGCCATATAATCAGCATTTGCCTTAATATCTTTCTCTGTCACTGCTGTGTCATAATAATCATAGCTGTTCCACCCCATCGGCGGAACTGCCGCAAAATTATTTTTATTCATTTTCCCCTCCCTCTAACATACAAAATTCATTTTTCCACTTTCGGTTACCTGCAAAATTCTATACCTTTTTAGTTCTTTCCTATCACTATACTTCATATTTCTATATTTTTCAATAATTTAAATTATTTTATATTTTTCTTAAATTAAATCCTACCGCTTTTTAGACTGTATTCATATTTTTCAACTGTCCAAATGATGGAACACAATTTCCTGTATTTCATAAACTAAGTATATACTTGTCGAATGGAGTGTCTGCATGGAACCAATATTAGAACTAAAACATATTCATTATGCCTATCACACAATGGAAGGCGAAACAAAAGCACTGTCAGATATTTCCTTCTCTGTCAATCCTGGCGAATTCACTGTTATTGTGGGTCCCTCCGGCTGCGGTAAATCCACCCTGCTGTCTTTGATTTCAGGATTAATCCGCCCGGAAACTGGAAGTATTCTGCTAAATGGAAAAGAATTAAAAGAAAGTACTACAAATATCGGATATATGCTTCAACATGACCATTTATTTGAATGGAGAACTATTTACCACAACGTACTCCTTGGTCTGGAAATTCAGCATACCCTTTCTGCAAGCACGCGAAAACGGGCCAACCAACTACTTGAAACCTACGATTTGAGTCAATTTGCCAATGCAAAACCCTCTGAATTGTCCGGTGGTATGCGTCAAAGAGCAGCCTTAATCCGCACCCTGGTTCTGGAGCCGGAGATTTTACTATTGGATGAACCATTTTCAGCTCTGGACTATCAAACACGACTCACCGTCAGCGATGATATCGGACAGATTATCCGAAGCTCCGGGCGGACTGCGTTACTTGTAACCCATGACTTGTCTGAAGCTGTCAGTCTTGCGGACCGCGTTATCATTTTAAGCAAACGCCCTGCCACAATTTCAAAAATTCTTCCGATTTCATTTCAACTTACGGAAGATACTCCGCTGCATCGTCGAAATGCACCTGAGTTCAAAACATATTTTAATAGTATATGGAAGGAGATGAATCAAAATGAGTGAAGTCTCTGCCGGACAAAAGCATTATTTAAACAAACGGAAGAAACATCGGATAATTGTCTGTATTTCCAGAGTTTTGATTTTAATTCTCTTCCTGATACTCTGGGAATTTACTGCTGACATGGAAATCATCGATTCTTTCATTTTCAGCAGTCCCTCTAAAATTGCCCTCTGTTTCTGGGGAATGGTTCTGGATCATTCTATTTTTCTGCATCTGGGTATTACACTTTATGAAACAATTGTAAGTTTTCTACTAGTCACTCTCCTTAGCATACTGATTGCGGTTCTTCTGTGGTACAGTAAAAAATTATCCGAAATTCTGGATCCTTATCTCGTTGTTCTAAACAGCCTCCCAAAATCTGCGCTTGCGCCATTACTCATCGTATGGTTGGGTGCAAATCAGACAACAATCATTGTTGCGGGTATGTCTGTTGCAATCTTCGGAAGTATCTTAAACCTATATACTAATTTTATATCTGTGGACCCGGAAAAAATCACTCTTATTTATACTCTTGGTGGAAAACGGCACCATGCATTGACAAAAGTCATACTGCCAAGTTCCGTCCCCGCAGTTATCAACAATATGAAGGTAAACATTGGACTGTGTCTTGTTGGTGTAATTATTGGAGAATTTCTTGCTGCAAGAAGCGGGCTGGGATATTTAATCATCTATTCCAGTCAGGTGTTTAGATGGGAAGGCAAAAAGACACTTTTACCATCCTACATTGATAATAGCAGCCGGATACTCTTCGACTGCCTTATTTCAATACTTTCCAATATCCCTTTCCACCTTTTCCACTAAACCGTATCCGCCCTTCTTTTTTTAAGACTTTAATTTTATACTGCACTCCCGATAAACTGATTCCTAATTTTTCTGCTATTATCTTTGCTGTTATTTGTGGATTCTCTTTCATCATATCAATGATAATTTCACGCTCCTCCACTTTTTTCCTCTTATAATTGAATAAATTCCCATATTGAACTTTCAACTTTCTTCCTTCTATTTCTTCTAGGATATCTAAATTCTCCATTCCCCTCTCTTTAGAAAATTTAAATTGTACCTCCATATACTCTGGATATATTAGTATTTTTTCCACCTCTTCCAACATTCCTGCTTCAATAGCTTTTTCCACTATATTCCCATCCTGTAATGTTTTTTTTATATAAAAAATACGATTCTCCATAACGCTGCCCTGTATTTTTTTCTTTTCTAATTCTTGTATTTTCCCTTCCTTCTTCTGTAACTTTTGTTCCAATTCCTTTTGCTTTTTCTGATATACATCATCAGTAAGAACACCCTCTAAAAGCTTGTCAACCAGAACATTCATCTGTTCCAAAATTTTTTCCTTCTGCTGATTTTCTCTATTCATGTCGGTCTGATAATCCTTTTCTTTTAGTATAATCTTGAGCATATAGACCATATCCCCAATAATTTTTTCTTTATCCATTTTGTAATCTTTTTCACATACTTGTTTCAGCAGTTTATAAAGTGTTTCTTCGTTTATGTGTACATTATTACATCCTTCTGTTTTTTCAAACTGAATTCCCCTAGTTTGAAATTTGTCAGCTCTTACCTCATTTCTCCCTGTTTCCAGATATTTTTTGCACTTCCACTCATAAATGAACGCCCTATCTTTGTAACTTTTCCGAGTTCGCCTATAATACGGACTTCCACAAAGACCGCAATATAGTTTTCCACTCAACTGAAATTTACCTGGATTTTTGCCTCTTCCTTTCCCTCCGTTTCTATTTAATTTTTCCACACGCTTCGCTATCTCTTGGTTCGCCGCCTCCCATAATTCTTCTGATACAATAGCAGGTACTTTATTTTCATAAACGAACTGCTCTTCCTCCGGTACTTTTAGAACCTGCTTTGATTCAAAATCATAATGAAGTCTGTTCATCACAGCCGTACCTTTATTTAAGGGATTATGGATTATCCTTAATATTGCTGAATCCGTAAAAGGCTTTCCATTTCTATTGAGAATCCCCTCACTCTGCAAAATCGCAGCAATTGTTCTGCTTCCAAAACCTGCGGCGCATAATTCATACATACGCCGCTTAATTTCTGCCTCTTCCTCCACAATCACTACGCTTTTATCTGTAAGCTTTCTGTACCCATATGTATTGGACGTTAAAATGACAGCTCCATTATTCTTTTGCCTGTTCTTATGGGCATTATTAATTTTTTTGCTTAATTCCCTACTATATTCCTCAGCTAAAATCGCCTTAATCCCAGTAAGCAAGGCATCATCCGTGGAATAAAACTTCTTTTCCATATACATATAGAGCTTTTTTTGCTCTGTCGATAACCGGTCTATAAACAAATACCAGTCTTTCGTATTTCTCATAAGACGGTCCTGAGATTTTATTATGATAATATCAAATTTATCCAGTAATAAATCTTCATAAAGTCTATTGTACTCCTTTCTCCCTTTTGTTGTGGTTCCTGAACGGCTTTCTACGTACACATCTATGAGAGTCCATCCATTTTCAACTACACATGTCTTTGCTTCTTCTACCTGATTCCTCAGCGCATCTATCTGACTTTCTTCCTCTGTGCTGCAGCGGGCATATATAACAGCTCTTAAAACTTTGAAATTCATCAAGCTCCGCCCTTTCTAATGAGCTGTGTCAATCTGAATTTTTCATCAGGACTAATAAGCTTCTCTTGAAACAGAAGTTCAGCCAACTGCAGCATAACTTCTGTTTCCTGCTGCATGTTAATGCTCTTTCCATTCATTTGTTTTGAATGAGATTTGTATGACATAGGCGCACTCCATTTCTTTTTCTTATATTTCAGCATATGCCACATATCACATGTCCTATTATGTTTTACCTCATTCACTACTGAATGTCTGCTGATAAAAAGAGAAAATATTATGACTATGTTTGATAATCGACAAAAGGTGCTGATTCATAAAAAACGAATCAACACCTTCTTTTATTACACCCTTGACAAGAATGCTTCTTTTATAACTTCTTCTGGAGTCTGCACAATTTTAATATTTCAAATCAATATTTTTTACATCTGTGATAAACATATGTCCCGGTGCATGTGTAATTACAAAATCTGGCTTTGTATTCATAATTACATTCTGCGGAGTTACTCCACAAGGCCAAAACACAGGTACTTCTCCCGGACGAATCGTTACGCTGTCACCATAATCCGGATGATGAATGTCTTTAATTCCAATCTGTTCGGGATTGCCGATATGTATAGGTGCTCCATGAACCCTTGGCATTGCTGCCGTAACATTTACTGCTTTTATAACTTGATCATATGGAATCGGACGCATACTTACTACCATATTCCCACTGAAAACACCAGCCGGTGCACATTCAATATTGGTATTATACATCGGTACATTGCATCCTTCTTCAATATGCCGTACCGGAACTCCGGTTTCTAAAAGCTCTGATTCAAAAGAAAAACTGCATCCTATGAGAAAACTTACCAAATCATCTCTCCAAAATTTTTCTACATCCGTATATTCTCCAGTCAAAACACCCTTTTCATAAATGCGATATTTGGGAAAATCTTTCGCAATATCTGCATTTTTCGCCATTATAGAAAGTTCCCTGCTTCCCACATCACTCACCTCTAAAATCGGACATGGACGTGGATTTCTTTGGCTGAACAAGAGAAAATCATATGCCAGTTCTTTTGGCAGAATCACCAAGTTTGCCTGAGCATATCCAGCACACATCCCAGAGGTCGGAGACGTAATCTCACCTCTTCGAATCAATCCTCTTACTTCACTCGGCTTCATTTCAGCATAGTTCATAGTCATTCCTCCATTATAATCTAACTTTTCGGTATAATATCATAGCACAATTTCCCAACTACATGACGTTTGCAAATTTTTTAGTATCAAAATAGTATCAAGAAAACCGCTTGTAAACACATGAATATTATAGCCGAAAACAGACAGTGACGCAACCAACTTTTCACCACTCTGTTACGCAATAAAACCCGTTTTTGAAAGTCATAGTTCAAGACTTTTGAAGTATTCCATTGTATCCGAATGCCTCCCTATCTCTTTAAAATGGATTGGCTTCTAATGTCCATCGTTTTACTATGTATCATGGCAATGGCTCTGTACGCACTGATCAACTTGGTAGAAAAAATCTACTACAAAAGATTTTGATACACTTCTCCCGCTTTTAGTGAAACAGCGCAGCTGCTCATACTTCTAAGGTATAAGCAGCTGCGCTGTTTTTAAATTTCAAACAATCCTTTTATTTACACATTTCCTTTCCCGGATATTCTCCTTGATTTCATGTATATCTCATCAAACTCTAATGTGCTAACTGGCTTACCATAATAATATCCCTGCCCGAAATCACATCCTATTTCTTTGATTAACCGTTCATTCTCTAATGTGTCCACACCCTCTGCAACAGTAGAAATTTGAAGCTTTTTGGTCAATTCTACAATTTGTTCCATTATTATATGCTGCCGCTGATTCTGACCACTGACTTCTTTTAATAGAAAAGCACGGTCTAGTTTCAACTCATCAATATTTAGATTTCCCAAGATATTCAAAGAAGAATACCCACTTCCAAAGTCATCCATTGCGATTTTAAATCCCTTTGCCTTCAACTGAACAATTTTGTTATTTATCTCTTCTACATTTTCCAGCTCCAGACCTTCCAAAATTTCAAGTGTAATAAGATTCGCCGGAATTCCATATTTATCGATTAGATTACAAAGGTTCTGCACATAGTCATCCTCATAGAACAGCAATTTTGTCTGATTCACAGATAATGGAATCGGTTCAATTCCCCCATTCATCCATTTTTGAATCTGCCTGCATACACATTCTGCCATATACATATCCAGATGTACGCAAAATCTATTTTCTTCAAACAACGGGATAAACTCATCTGGATAAAGCACAGTACCCTCCGTAGTAAGCCATCGTACCAATACTTCAGCACCTCCAAGCGAACCATTCTTCATATTCATCTTGGGCTGTAAGAAGGGCTGAAACTCATGATTTCTCAAAGCTTGGCGCATATGACTTTCAATATAGTTTTCAAGCTGCTCTTTTTTATGAAACTCCACATCATAAAACCAAATATTATTCCAATGGGTTCCTTTCGCCTTTTCTAAGGCAAACATGGCATGAGTGAGTACCTTTTCACTGTTTTGTTTTTCCGTTGTTTCCTCCGCTACTGTGACTCCACAATACAGAAGTACCTGATAATTATTACAAAAATCCAACTGCTTCCGGCTGATTTCATTCATCATCGTCTGCAGTCTTTCCCGTATTCGTTCCTTATCTGTTTCTTTGAAACATATCAGAAATGTATCCGCTGCATCTCTGCAATAATATTCTTCTACAAGTAAATACTTTTCAATGCTCATCTTAATCTGACAGAGAAGCCTGTCGGCATTTTCCCTGCCAAATATCTCATTAATAAACTTAAATTTTCTGACATTCATTGCAACAATACTGTAACCGCCTTCCCACCCCTCAAGCCGCTCAATTGCCTGGGTGAACCATCTCCGATTATATGCCCCTGTTACCGAATCATAATAAGTAGCCTGAATCAACTGTTCATTGCTTCTTTTCAACTGACCGTAACCATATAGAATCAAAAATGCTGCCAGTACCAATACAACAATAACTGTAATTCTTGCGATTGTCACAATCTGGTTGTTCTCCTGGATGTCGCTCAAAAATAACGACAGAAAGCCGACGCCTATAAGCAATAACAGACTGACGACTCCAAAAAATACTGATATTTTTTTCAATCGTTTCTGAATCATTCTTTTATGCATGCTTTCACATCCTTTAATTATAATCTTATCATAAATGAGACACTATTGAACGTCAATAAGAACTACAAACTCTGTCTTCACAATTTATGCTTCGACTCCCCGAATTGATATAAAAACACCGGTTTATTGAAAATACAGAAAAACCAGAGAAATTTAATGATGATATAATTCCTCTGGCCTTTTTCTTTGTACCTTCTTTACTTCTCAAATCCGGAAGCAGACTGACAAAATGCTTCTTTTGTGTTGATTACCATACGGTATGTCATCTCAGCCATTTCCTCCGGTGATTTTCCTTTTCCCTCCTGAAGCCAAGTCTTTACAAGCCCCAGACATCCACTCAAACAAAACGAATAAAAATATTTTAAATTTTCTTTTGAGCCCGGGAATAAATTTTCCAATGCAATTCTGCTGTTTTCCTCTAGAATATCCTGGATCTGGTGAATGAATCCAATATCACCATTTGGCCCCAGCAGTGCAATTCCAATCTCACGTTCTACATGCAGAACTTTAAAAATATCTTCTATAAAAAAGAATACGTTCTCATCCTGCCTTTCAATCGGATGTTCTTGAATTGCTCTTCTTATCTCCTCTTCCATACTATTCTCGATATCTTTTAAAAGATCTTGTATATCTTTAAAATGCAGATAAAATGTAGAGCGATTAATATTGACCTCTTCGACTAACTCTTTTACAGTTATCTGACTCACACTCTTCGTCTTCATCAATTTCGCCAGTCCATGTTTCAACCGCTTTCTGGTTCTCAAAATTCTCTGGTCTACTTTCTTTTCCATAAACTGCCTCCTAATATTTCTATTGAGCAACTGTACAAATGAGTTCTATGTTGCCCCTTCCGGCAGCCAATTCCCACTATTGCGTAGTCTCATTGTACCACGGACAGGGCTGCCTGTATAGCCGGATTTTCAAAAGGATAAGGCGCTGATGGATATGCGCCGATTTACTTCCGCGGCTATTTTTAAAATTTTTACAAAAAATAGTTGAATTTTCATCTTAAAAGAGATATAATAATTTAGGTTCATCTGAATCAGCAAACTTTTTGCTGGAATAGCTCAGTCGGTAGAGCACTTCACTCGTAATGAAGGGGTCG